>JABZYV010000031.1:0-23674 GCA_015264955.1 Streptococcus sp.
TTAAAATTGCCACTTCGATAGGATAGAGGGCACCAGTCTCAGGTAAGTGAGTACGACGGTGGTAAGCCTCGCTTAAACGATTCACAATCGCTTTTTTAACGATGGATTGGCAGTTAGGAACACTGTGAAGAGTAGATTTCACAGATTTACCAGATACTGGGAATTCCGCATCGACTGGAAGAATTTTCTCCCAAGGAATCGCCTTTGTTTGTTCAAAGAGCGAGTCGAATGTTTTTGCAGTGAATTGTCCCATAATGATCTTGATACGGTCGGCTGTACGAAGCCAAATATTGGTGCGGGCGATATCGTAATCGTCACCTTCAAAGAAGGTTTTGCCGTTTTCTACTTGAACTTCGTAACCCATGTTGCGTAATTCTTTACCAACAAGAGCTTCAATCCCTGCAGCAGCAGTTGCTACTAATTTATATTTTGTCATAGATTTCTCCTTTATTCGTAAAAAGAGGAGTGGACACAAGGCCACACTCCTTACAATTCGCTAAAATCCTGAAGTAAACTTCTGTAAGCCATGTTCTGTTCCATTTAATAGCAGGATCTATTAAATTTCAGTAATCATCTGTCTACACATCATGTGTCTCTTTTTTCGTTCATTTCCTAGTAAGAGTGCCCCTACCATAAGTTTGGGTTGCTCGCTCGAGGGGTTTACCGCGTTCCACCAATTTCGTTTCCAAAATTGCTTCGTCACTGTGGCACTTTCAAGAATACTAGAGCATAGCATTGCCGTAGCTCGTTTTTCTGCCGTCAACCTAAAGTTGCCTTAGCTTATTGTTTCGCTAAGCACGATCACTACAAGCATCTCAGCCTGTGCGAGCATGGACTTTCCTCAGCAAATTAATGCCGCGATTACTCAAAGTTTACTAAATTTAAAAAAGTTCGTTATATCAAATTTGATATATTAATAATTATTGTCACGTACTGGTGTAATTACGCGAGTTTTGTAGAAATCATCATCGTCTTCTGCAACATCTTGAGAAGGAGAAGAGTAGCTATCTTCTTCTAATTTAGAATCGAAAACGTGTTTTTCTAAGTTTGATAAACGTTTCAAGATATCAAAGTTTGTAACTCCTGATGAAGATACATTGCTTGAACGGTTTGTTTTTGAAACTGTAGCTTGACGTGAGAGTTCATCTACTTTTGTTAATAAGCGTTCGTTTTCAGCTTGTAAGAAGCTGATTTCTTTTTGGAATGTGTCATAATCACGAATAATTAAATCTAAAAATGCATCGACTTCTTCAATGTCGAAACCTCTGAATGAGCGTTTGAATTGTTTTTGTAAAATATCTTTTGTACTTAATGAAATACGTGCCATAATTGCTTTCCCCTTTTTTAATCAGTCAAATAGTCATTAATTAATTTATCTTCTTAATGATACTAAAATCCATGCAAAAATACAAATAGGATAGGGTTATTTTTAGTTATTTTTAATGAAATTTGTTATAATTTTTAAAAAATACAAGTAAAGAAGAGGGTTAACATGAACTGGTTAGAAGTCACAGTAAATACGCATTCTGAGAGTGTCGAAGTCGTAAGTTCGATTTTAATTGAATTAGGATCAAAAGGAGTCTCTATCGATGACCCTCAAGACTATTACCAATTAACAGATGAACAATTGGAATGGTTGAAAGTACAACAAAAAGACTTATACGAAACAGATACCGTGATTGTGAAAGGCTACTTCCAACCAAGCCAATGGACTGAAGAAGCCAAAACGCAATTAGACGAACAATTAAAAGAACTTGAAAGCTACGGTCTACAAACTGGTCCGTTAACGGTTCGTGTTAGTGAAGTTGGTGAGGAAGACTGGGCGACAGCTTGGAAACAATATTACTTCCCAGTTCGCGTGACACGTTACTTAACTGTTGTTCCTAGTTGGGTAGACTACGAGAGAGAACAAGAGGATGAGCTCTTAATTGAACTCGATCCAGGTCTTGCGTTTGGAACAGGGACGCACCCAACGACGCAGCTTTCACTCACAGCGCTTGAACAAACGATTCGTGGCGGGGAGAGTGTTTTAGACGTTGGTACTGGTTCAGGTGTTTTAAGTATCGCTTCTAAACTTTTAGGAGCTAGACAAGTGACGGCCTTTGATATTGATGAGATGGCTACACGTGTGGCCAAAGAAAACATTGCATTGAACCCTACGATTGGGGCAATTGATGTCTATGAAAACAACTTACTTGTTGGTGTAGACCATAAGAGTGATTTAATCGTAGCCAATATTTTAGCGGAGATTTTAGTGCAGATGCCTGAAGATGCTTATCGTAATTTGAATGATAATGGAACATTAATCTTATCAGGAATTATCGAATCAAAAGCAAAAGAAGTACAAGAAGCATATGAAAAAGCAGGCTTCACTCTAGTAGAACGCATGACGATGAAAGAGTGGAATTGCTTTGTAATGAAAAAGGATGTTGAGTAATGCAACGCTATTTTGTAAAAGGAAATGTCAGTGAAACAACGCATTCATTAGTGTTCTCCAAAGAGCAAGTTCATCAGCTGAAAAAAGTGATGCGCGTTCGAGCGGGAGAACAATTTGAAGTCGTGGATGATGCCAGTCAATTAGCCATTGTTGAAGTGACTGAATTAGACCCATTTGAAGTGAAAGTGGTTGAACTTTTGGAGCAAAAAGTCGAACTACCCGTATCAGTCACGATTGCAGTGGGGCTCTCTAAAGGAGATAAACTCGACTGGATTGTCCAAAAGGCGACAGAACTTGGTGTGAGTGAGATTATTCCGCTCTCGATGACACGAAATGTAGTTAAATGGACGGGAGACAAGTCGGCTAAAAAAATTGAACGCCTTCAAAAGATTGCCGAAGAAGCTAGCGAACAATCGCATCGCCTGAAAGTCCCACGAGTCACTAGCGTGATGACGTTAAAAGAATTGGCTACTTACACTTCGGATTTCGAGCAAAAGTTGATTGCTTATGAAGAGTCTGCTAAAGTTGGCGAAAGCCTTCAATTGGTTAAGAGTTTGCAGTCATTACAGGAAAATGAACGCATTATTTTTGTGTTTGGTCCTGAAGGTGGCATTGAAGAACAAGAAGTGGAGTTGTTAGAGCAAAGTGGATATCTTCCATGTTCACTAGGTCCACGTATTTTACGCGCAGAAACAGCACCGTTATATGCACTAGCAGCCGTTTCTTATCAATGTGAGTTATTATAGGAACCAATAGTTGACGATAGTCTATTGTCGCGGTACTATTAGGAATACATTAGAGCGCATGCTTAAGGAGTTTACAAATGTCTAAAAATAAGACTTATACCGCAGATGATGTCCTTGCAATGTGTAAGGAGTACATGAACGAGACACATATTAAATTTATTGAAAAAGCTATCTATTTTGCGACATATGCTCATAAAGATCAAATTCGTAAATCTGGAGAAGCTTATATTGTGCATCCCATTCAAGTAGCTGGAATTCTTGCTGAATTAAAGTTGGATCCAGATACGATTGCAACTGGGTTTCTTCATGATGTCGTCGAAGATACTGGTTTTAGTATTGATGATATTGAATATGAATTTGGAAAAGATGTTGCATTTCTTGTTGAAGGTGTTACTAAACTAGGGAAAATTAAATATAAATCTCATGCAGAGCAACAAGCGGAAAATCACCGTAAGATGCTTCTTGCGATGGCCAATGACCTTCGTGTAATCATGGTGAAACTAGCGGACCGTTTGCATAATTTACGTACGTTAAAATTCCACAAGCCTGAAAAGCAACGAATGATTGCGGAAGAAACGCTTGAGATTTATGCACCACTTGCACACCGTCTAGGGATGAATAAAATTAAGTGGGAGTTAGAAGATACGTCTCTACGTTATTTAAACCCACAGCAATATTATCGTATTGTTCATTTAATGAATTCAAAACGTGATGAACGAGAAGAGTATATTAATACAACAATCGAAAATATTAAAGAAGCTACAAAAGATTTGGATATCGAAGCGGTTATTTATGGACGTCCAAAACATATTTATTCCATCTACCGTAAGATGAAAGACCAAAAGAAACAGTTTAGCGAGATTTATGACTTACTGGCGATTCGTGTGTTAGTCGATAGCATTAAAGATTGCTACGCCGTTCTTGGAGCGATTCATACAAAATGGAAACCAATGCCAGGTCGTTTTAAAGACTATATCGCGATTCCAAAGGCGAATATGTATCAGTCTATCCATACAACCGTTATCGGGCCTGGAGGACGACCAGTAGAGATTCAAATTCGTACATTTGAAATGCACCAAGTTGCTGAATACGGGGTTGCAGCTCACTGGGCTTATAAAGAAGGAAATAAAGAGAAAGTAACAAACGATCCGTTGCAAAAACAATTGGATTGGTTTAAAGACTTAATCGAACTACAAAATGAAACAAAAGATGCCAAAGACTTCATGAATAGCGTGAAGGAAGACATCTTTGGAGATAAAGTTTATGTCTTTACACCAAAAGGAGACGTTTCAGAACTTCCTTTAGGGTCTGGACCGCTTGATTTTGCATACAACATCCATACGGAAGTCGGAAACAAAACAGTCGGTGCCAAAGTCAATAATAAGATTGTTCCGTTGAACTATCAGTTGAAGACTGGGGATATCGTAGAAGTATTAACGTCTGCCAATTCATTTGGACCTTCTCGTGACTGGATTAATCTGGTTTATACGACTCGTGCCAAAAATAAAATCAAACGTTTCTTCAAGTTACAAGACCGTGATGAAAATATTATCAAAGGTCGCGAGTTGCTTGAAAAACAAATTACAGAGCTTGGATTTAACTTCAAAGACTTTATGACGAAACAGGGCATGAAAGACATTGCCTCCCGTTTCAACTTTGGAACAGAAGAAGATCTACTAGCATCGATTGGTTTTGGAGAAATCTCTTATCAAACAGTTGCTAATAAGATGACGGACAAAGCACGTAAGGAAATCGAAGACCAAAAAGTGGTCGATACTGCTTTTGAGAAAACGACGACTCAAGGACAGAAGAAGGAAAGCCAAAAGATGAAAATTCGTCACGAAGGTGGCGTTATCATCGAAGGTGTGGACAATCTTCTCATCCGCTTAAGCCGTTGTTGTAATCCAGTTCCTGGAGACGATATCGTTGGTTATATTACAAAAGGTCGCGGGATTTCAGTTCATAGAAAAGACTGTCCTAACGTTCAACTTCCTGAGAGTGAACAAAACCGTCTAATCGAAGTGGATTGGGAAGATACAGCCAATACTGGTCAACAATACGATACAGAATTGGTTGTTGAAGGATACAACCGTAATGGATTGTTGAATGAAGTCTTGAATGTCATCAACAGTACGACTAAATCGTTAAATTCTGTCAATGGTAAAGTTGATGCAAATAAGATGGCGACGATTTCTGTCAATATCGGAATTATGAATACACAACAATTAGATTTTATTGTGGATAAGATCAAGCAAATACCAGATGTATACAGTGTACGTCGTGTGATTTCATAGGAGGAGTTCATGAGAATTGTATTACAACGAGTGAAGTCCGCTAGCGTCGCAATTGAAGGTTCAGTTGTTGGTGAAATCAACCAAGGCTTTCTGTTATTAGTGGGTGTTGGACCTGATGATACTAGAGATGATGCGTCCTATTTAGCAAGAAAGATTGCCGGAATGCGTATTTTTAGTGATGAGAATGGAAAAATGAATCTGTCGATTGACCAAGTCGGTGGAAAGATTTTATCCGTTTCGCAGTTTACACTGTTTGCAGATACGAAAAAAGGGAACAGACCTTCTTTTACAGGAGCTGCTAGTCCTGAAGCTGCAAATAAGCTCTACGAAGAATTCAATGAAATCCTGCGCACGGAGTATGGGTTAATTGTTGAAACAGGAGAGTTTGGAGCGGATATGCAAGTCAGTCTTGTGAACGATGGGCCAGTAACCATCTTACTCGATACTAAAAATCAATAAAAAAAGAAAGCACAGGAGAAATCCTGTGCTTATTTATTTGGTTAAAAGGATTAAGGACGTTTGTTTTCTAAGTCCGTTCTTACGACTAAAACATCGCAAGAAGCATTACGAATCACATATTCAGATACTGAACCAATGAAGAGACGTTCCACCGCATTCAAACCAGTAGCGCCCATCATAATAAGGTCAATTCCGTAATCTTTTGTTAATTGTTTAGAGATAACTACTTTAGGAGAACCGTATTCAAGTACGGTTTCTACATCCGTGAAGTTATGAGCCTTAGCATCTTCTACGTATTCAGCAAATAAGTTTTCAGCTTGTTTACGAATCTCGTCTGAGAAATTGCCTTCAAATCCAGTAGGTGTTTGAAGAGAACGAGTATCGATGACGTGTGCTAACACAAGCTTTGCATGATTTCGTTTAGCAACTTCAATGGCTTTGTCAAAGGCTAGTTTGGCTTCCTTAGAACCATCGATTGGAACGAGAATTTTTTCATATTCATGAAACATAAAATCACATCCTTATTCTTGATACCCTTATTATACACCTAAACAAAGCGAATGAAAAGGGAACTAAAATGGATGGAAATAGGAATAAAGGCAAAAGAAAAACCACTCACGAAGAGTGGCCTAAAGTTAATAACTTTATATAGATTTCCAACGATGCCGTTTGATGTATTTGTTAGTTTGAACCCGCATCTAAAGCAGGTGGGCTTCTATGTATTACTTCATAACTACCAAGTGAAAGGGCTTGTTATCTGTAATATCAATCTGAATCCCTAAAAAGTCGTAAATTGTTCGGTCAACACTTAGTAAATACCGCGCACATCTTAGATCTCTATGTCATTATAGTAGCACAAGAATAGGTCGATTGCAATAAAAGATTGGTACCGATTTCTTAAGAAATCACTAATTATTTTTGGCGATATTTTTGGTATTGTTTCATCAAAGCATCCTCATATGAAGAGGTTGGTTCTGCCTTGAAATACTCCTCATTTTTAAGCGCGTTAGGCAAGTATTGCTGTTTCACGAAGTGTCCTGGATAGTCATGTGGATACTTGTATCCAACACCACGCCCCAATTTTTGAGCACCTGAATAATGAGCATCTTTTAAGTGGTCCGGAATACTAATCGCACGACCTTTTCTGACATCAGACAACGCACTATCGATTGAGCGAATAGCCGTGTTTGATTTAGGAGAAAGGGCGAGTTCGATAATCGCATTTGCAAGTGGAATTCTAGCTTCCGGTAATCCAAGTCGTTCTGCAGCTTGCACGGCTGAGACAGCGCGAGCGGCACCTTGTGGATTTCCTAGTCCAATATCTTCATAGGCAATAACTAAAAGGCGTCTCATTAAGCTTGTTAAGTCACCAGCTTCCATTAAACGAGCAGCGTAATGCAAGGCTGCATTCACATCTGATCCTCGAATCGATTTTTGAAGAGCGGAGATGACATCGTAATGTTGGTCGCCGTCTTTATCGTAAGAGAGGGCCTTTCGTTGGATACATTCTTCTGCGATTTGAATCGTGATATGAATCTTTCCATCCTCACTTGCTTCAGTAGACTTAGCAGCTAATTCTAGGGCGTTTAAGGCACTTCTAACGTCTCCGTTTGTACTACTTGCAAAATGATTCAAAGCTTCCTCTGTGACGTCTAAATTGAGATTTCCTAATCCGCGTTCTTCGTCTTCGATGGCTTTGACGAGCGCTTTTTGAATATCTTGCGAAGAAAGTGGCTTCAGTTCGAAAATTTGAGTTCGACTACGAATCGCTGGATTAATCGAAATATATGGATTCTCAGTGGTTGCTCCAACTAAAATAATTCGACCGTTTTCCAAATGTGGTAATAAAAAGTCTTGTTTCGTTTTATCAAGGCGATGAATTTCATCGAGTAGTAGGATCACACTACCAGACATCTTGGCTTCTTCAGCCACGATTTGTAAGTCTTTTTTTGTATCGGTTGCCGCGTTTAGTTGTCTAAAAGCAACTTTTGTACTTCCGCTAATGGCGCTAGCGATACTTGTTTTCCCAGTTCCTGGAGGACCATATAAAATCATGGATGATAATTGTTTGGCCACAACCATGCGATTGATGATTTTTCCAGGAGAGACAAGATGCTCTTGACCAATCACTTCGTCAATCGTACGAGGTCGCATGCGGTAAGCGAGCGGTTGATGGTTCATGACAGTTCCTCCTTTTTTCTTTATGTTTAGTGTATCATAAGTTGAAAGAATGATATAATAGGAAAGATTAAAACAACTTATTAGGACAATAAATAGTCATCCCGTATAATAGTATTGTTTGAAAGTGAGGAGAGTGCAAGGTGAATTACTTAGATTATGCAGCAACGACGCCAGTAAATGCGGAAGTATTAGAAGTGATTACAAAGGAAATGGCTTCTTTTGGAAATCCGTCTAGTGTCTATCGTATTGGTCGTGAACAAAAGCAAAAAATCGAACGTGTGAAGAAAGCTATTTTATCAGAACTACAAGCATCTCCAAACGATGCCATTATCTTTACAAGTTCAGGTTCTGAAGGAAACAATTTAGTGTTTGAAAGTATTCGTGAGCATTTCGCAAAAGAAAAAGGGCATATCATTGTTTCAGCGGTAGAGCATCCTTCTGTTCGAAAACCTGCTGAATTTTTAGAACAAGAAGGCTTTGACGTGACGTATTTAGCTCCAAATAAAGATGGCATTGTGACAGTTTCTGAAATTGAGCAGGCTCTAAGAGAGGATACACGACTAGTTTCGATTATGACGGTTAATAATGAAACAGGCGCAAGATTCCCAATTGAAGAGATTGCTGCTTTATTAAGAGACACGCCAACTTATTTCCATACAGATGCTGTTCAAGCCTTTGCACAAGAAGCATTAACGGTCGATGGCATTGACTATTTAACGGCTTCAGGACATAAAATTTATGCGCCAAAAGGGATTGGATTCCTATATAAATCAAAAGATGCGCCAATTCACGCTTTAATTAAAGGCGGCGGGCAAGAGCTAGGGTTCAGAGCAGGAACGGAAAATGTGCCTTATATTTTAGGGCTTGAAAAAGCAATGCAAATCGTTGTGGCGAAAAGAGACGAATTATTCCAAACGTATCAAGAGTTACGTGAGTATCTAATCGCGAAGTTGTCTGAAAGAGGCATTGAATTTGAGTTTAATGGCGTATCAAATCCAAAGAATCCACATATTTGTAATATTTGGCTAAAGGGAAGAAAAGCGACACAAACATTAATCTTCAATGATTTAAAAGATGTTTCCGTATCTGCTGGATCCGCATGTTCAGCTGGAAGTGTGCAAATCAGTCCAGTATTATCTGCCATGTATCCTAGTGAAAACAGTAGGCTTGAACAATCAATCAGACTTTCATTTGGAATGGGTTCTACAAAAGAAGATATTGATGCATTCGTAGACGCATTACGTTAATGGAGAGCTTTTGTTTACAGGAAAAATATGGTAAACTAACGTTGTAGAAAAAGAAAGAGGAGAAGCGCATATGGCATTTACACCAACTGCATCATTAAAAGGATCAAACCAAGTCTTTTCGGTTAGTCCAACATGTAAAGGATATACATTACGTGATAATGGTTTTACAGAAACAAAATCTGGGAACTTCCAATTAATTCGTAGTTTAGACGAAACAATTGATGATCACCGTGGATTAAAATTAAAAGTCATGGTGGATAAAGATAAGAAACAATTGAAAATTTCGACAGTAACGAAGAATGGATTACAAACAGTTGACTTATACGGTAAAGCAAATACTGCTATGGCTGTAGAAAAGTTAGAGTTTATTTTAGAAGGGCTTGTTGAAAGAGGAGTTCTCGAAGTAACAACAAAATAGTGTATAAGAAAAGAGAGACAGTTCAAAATTGAACTGTCTCGTTTATCATGCACGGGCGGTGTTCCCTGTAGCTGTATTTATTCGACTTCAGGTAGCGGCTTAAATTGTGCTACGAAGCTTTGAGTGTCGCCAAAATAAAGATTCTCGCTAGGAACTTCATATAGTTCCTGCATCCTTTTGCTTAAAGAATATGGAAGATTAGTTGAATCTTTTTCATACTTCGTAAGCGTATCTTTGTTTATTTTAAGATATTTGGCGGCTTCTAACAGTGTTAAATTACGATTAACCCGTGCTGCTCGTAAAGAGATCATCATACACCTTCGCCCCCTTTTTCTCAACTTAATTATAGTGAAAACGCAACCGTTTGTCAAAAACACAATTGGGCAAAAATCCCAGTACTATCGCATTTTCAATGATTTTCAAGCAAAAATTTTGAAAAAAATAAAAATAAATTTAAAATTAGGGTAAATTCTGATAACTCGACCTTCAAATCGACTAGTTCAGGAAATAAATAGAAATGATGGTGAAAGAATGAGTAACGAAAAAACAAGAGTTGTCGTTGGCATGAGTGGAGGAGTTGACTCCTCTGTAACAGCTTTACTATTAAAAGAAGCTGGATATGATGTCATCGGTATTTTTATGAAAAACTGGGATGATACGGACGAAAATGGCGTTTGTACAGCAACGGAAGATTACAAAGATGTCGCAGCAGTTGCAGAACAAATCGGTATTCCGTATTATTCAGTAAACTTTGAAAAAGAATATTGGGATCGTGTGTTTGAATATTTCCTTCGTGAATACCGCTTAGGACGTACACCGAATCCAGATGTAATGTGTAATAAAGAAGTAAAATTCCAAGCCTTCCTCGATTATGCACTGCAATTAGGCGCAGATTATGTGGCGATGGGTCACTATGCACGTGTGGAAAAAGACGAAAACGGAATTGTTCACTTATTAAGAGGAAAAGACAATAATAAAGACCAAACGTATTTCTTGAGTCAATTAAATCAAAAGCAATTAGAAAAAGCGATGTTTCCAATTGGTCACTTAGAGAAAAAAGAAGTGCGTGAGATTGCTGAGAAGTATGATCTTGCGACTGCGAAGAAAAAAGATTCTACTGGTGTATGTTTTATTGGAGAACGTAACTTCAATGAGTTCTTATCAAACTATTTACCAGCTAAACCAGGAAAAATGGTGACGTTGGATGGTGAAGTAAAAGGCGACCACGCTGGACTCATGTACTATACGATTGGTCAACGTCAAGGTCTTGGTATCGGTGGCGGTGGTAAGACAAATGATCCATGGTTTGTTATCGGGAAAGACTTATCAACGAACACTTTATATGTTGGTCAAGGCTTCCATCATCCAAACCTTTATTCAGATAGCTTAACGGCTACAGATATTCAATTTACAAATGATTTACCAAGAGAGAAAACGTTCGAATGTACAGCTAAATTTAGATATCGTCAACAAGATACCAAAGTGAAAGTTGTATTAGATGAAAAAGATTCAACACGTGCAACGGTAATCTTTGATGAACCCGTTCGTGCGATTACTCCTGGCCAAGCTGTCGTGTTCTATAACGGAGAAGAGTGTCTTGGTGGAGGCATCATCGATAAAGCGTATATGAACGGAGAAGAACGTCAATACGTATAAATAAAACAAAGAAAGGAGATTCCAAATGAGTGATACACCTTATATTGTAGGGGAAGTATTAACGACTTTTTTCGAGAATTCGCAAAACTTTTATAAAGTCATGCTCGTTCGCGTTGTTGAGTCTAATTGCGTGGATGTGGATGACGAAATCGTGGTGACTGGAATTTTCGGGCAAATTCATTCGGATATCTCCTATCGTTTTAATGGAAAGATTGTTTCTCATCCAAAATATGGGGAACAATTCCAAGCAGATAATTATCAACAGACGCAACCAACAGGAAAAAGAGGACTCATTCAATATTTATCCAGTTCTCATTTTCCAGGAATTGGAGAGAAGACGGCTGAGAAGATTATCGATAAGTTAGGCGAAGAAGCCATGGAGCGTATCTTAAATGATGAGACTGCGCTTGATGGGATTACAGGGCTAACGAAAAAGAAAAAAGAAATGATCCGTGAAGTCATTCAGCAAAATCAGGGGACTGAGAAGTTGATGTTTGAACTCACGAATCTTGGGTTTACTCCTGCGATTGCACAAAAGATTATCGGCATGTATAAAGATAAAGCTAGAGCCGTCTTAGACGAGGACCCATATGTTCTTCTTCAAAAAATAGAAGGATTAGGATTTAGAAGAATGGATAGTATTGCCCAATCGATGGGGATTGATCCAGACGATACTTCTAGATTAAAAGGAGCTCTCTTTGTTGTGACGAGAGATTTCTGTTATCAAACAGGTGATACCTACTTGATGGCTGAAGTGTTAATTACACAAGCGCAACGATTATTGGAGTCATGCCAAAATTACTTAATCGAACCAGATAAACTAGTAGATGCTTTAAACGAATTAATTCGCGAAGGTGTTGTATTTTCTGATGAAAACCGTATTGCAATTGCGTCCTTATATTATGCAGAACTAGGTATTAGTAACGCACTTTCAAAACGGATTACGGCTTCAAAAGTTGAAATTAGTAAAGAAAAAATCGATGAAGCGATTCAACGGACGCAGGAGAAGTTTGAGATTGAATATGATGCTTCTCAAAAAGAGGCTATTTATCGGATTATGACGGAGCCACTATTTGTATTAACGGGTGGACCAGGAACTGGGAAGACAACGATTATTAATGCAGTCATTGACGTCTATGCGCAACTAAACGAGCTTGATAATGATAACGAGATTGAAGAGGCGATTGTTCTTGCGGCGCCAACTGGACGAGCGGCAAAACGGATGAATGAATTGACAGGATATCCTTCTTCAACGATTCATCGCCTGCTCGGGATTGCGATTGATAGTGTTGATGATAGTTTTGAAGATAAGGAAAGCACTGGAGAATTCTTAATTATCGATGAGATGTCGATGGTAGATACGTGGTTAATGAACCGCGTGTTTAAGGCTGCTCCAGAAGGATTGAAGATTCTACTTGTCGGAGATAGCAATCAATTGCCCTCTGTTGGACCTGGACAAGTTTTAACAGATTTACTGGAAACCAATCAAGTACCTGCCATTGAACTAAAAAGAATTCACCGTCAAACGCAACAATCTTCTATCGTGGAATTAGCCCATAGCATTAAAGATGGATTCTTACCTCGTAACTTTATGGAGAAACAAACAGACCGCAGCTTTTTACCATGTTCAACAGAGCGGTTGGTAACGATTATCGAACAAGTTGTTGTAGCAGCTCTTAAGAAGGGCTATACGAAGCGAGATATTCAAGTACTGGCTCCGATGTATAAAGGAGATGCTGGGATTAATGCCATCAATCAAATGATGCAGGAAATCTTAAATCCTAAAATCGGAAATTCGGTTCGTGAAGTGGAGTCCTTCGATAAAGTCTTTCGCGTAGGAGATAAAGTCCTTCAACTGGTGAATTTACCTGAAGAGAATGTCTATAATGGGGATATTGGAGAAATCACAGCAATTCAATTTGCAAAAGAAAACGACGACCAAGTAGATAAAATTTTCGTATTATTCGATCAAACGGAAGTCGAGTATCATCGAACAGATTGGCAACAATTGACGCTGGCGTATTGCTGCTCAATTCATAAGGCACAAGGGTCTGAATTTAAGATGGTTATCTTGCCAATGGTGAATCAGTACTCACGTATGTTACAAAGAAATCTATTGTATACAGCAGTGACAAGAAGTCAGCAGTATCTCATCATGTGTGGGGAAGCAGGAGCGTTCCAAAAGAGTGCAACTACCATCCCTCCAAAACGAGCAACTTTCTTACAAGAGTTCTTAACGAATTTTGACATTGAAAAGTCTGAAGAAACTCCAGCAATTAAAGAGAATAAAACGGAGCCGTCACTTGAGGATACGGTTCGTTCAGACGAAGGCAAAGAACTTCAATTGACCATCCAAGCAATCGAAGAGGGTCTTATTTCTCCAATGATTGGGATGGATGACTTAACACCATATGATTTTATGACAAGAAGCTAGGTTTCTAGCTTCTTTTTTCGTGTTTTTTTAGTCGGAAATAATTGCTATCTGTCCATGATGTAAGGTAAAATGGATACAAATGATTATGAAAGAAGGACAAATGATGAATCGACAAAAACATTTTTTAGTTTCTGAAGATGCTGTTCCTCCTGTATTTGCTAAAGTTTTGCAAGCGAAAGAACTACTTGCGACTGGACAAGCAAAAGATGTCACTGAAGTAGTGAAGATGGTTGGCATCTCGCGCAGTGTATATTATAAGTATTATCGTAAAGTACAAGGTTTCTCTTCTGTGAATGCAGGAAGAAAAGCATCAATCAATATCCATATGAAAAATATCAAAGGAACACTGACGAAAACGCTGGAAGTATTTGCGAATCGTGATATGAACATCCTAACGATTTTCCAAGGATTAGCGATTCACAGTGTTGCTGTTGTGCAAATTATGATTGATATTTCAGAGGCAACGGTAAGTGTGGAAGATGTTATCAAAGAAATTAACGCACTCGATAACATTATTTCTGTGGAGTTACAAAGTATCGAATAATGAAACAAAAATTTTTAAACTATTTAACAGAAAATAATATTAAAGTGTTGATTTTTGATAAAGATGGCACATTGACGGATACATCCACGTTATGGTTTGAACCAACGATTTTAGTTCTTGATGAATTAATTAAGCGTAATGGGATGAAGCTATCTAGCATTGAGCATGACGAGTTATTTTACCGTCTTGGCATCACTGAAACAGACATCATCGAAAATAGTGTGATTGCCTCTGGTTCTGTTCGCGATATGTTAGAAGTTTTAAATGAATTTAGAGCAATCGATATTGAAGAAAATTACGATTTCGTAGTGCAATACTTTGCTGATTATATTCTGTCTCACCCAGAGAAAATTCAGACGCTTGGAAATGTAGAGAGGGCTCTTGGGAATCTGAGGGAAAAAGGATATATCATTGCGTTAGTAACGAATGATTCTCGCTTACCGGCAGAGGCAGTATTACAAGTTGCTGGAATTGGCGAGGTGTTTGACTTTGTTGGTACAACTGATGAATTTCCTTCAAAGCCAGCCACAGATTCACTATATGCAATCCAAAGCAAATTTGGCGTCTCTTTCGACGAGATGATTTATATTGGTGACTCAACGGTAGATGAAGATTTTGCCAAAAATACTGCAGGGTTTATCGCTGTGACAAGCGAACCTAATAATCCAGAAGTTCTTCCTAGTGCGATCTTTAAAGTGAAATCAATTGATGAATTAAGTTAGGAGGAAATGATGAATAGTACGATACAAGAAAAACATAAGTTCAAGGCGCTGCTAACCATTTTAATTCCAGTTTTAATTTATCAAATTGCCAATTATTCGGCTCAATTTATTGATACGGTAATGACAGGACGATATAACGCCGTCCATCTTGCCGGAGTATCGATTGGTGGGAGCTTGTACGCACCGTTTTTCTCTCTCTTGACTGGGCTGATTTCAGGTCTTGTTCCGATTGTTGGACAATATTATGGACAGAAGAAATTGGATAAGATCGAACAAGTGATGCGTCAATACTTAATCATTGGCGTAGTGTTAGCAATTGGTCTATTTGTTTTTGGAGCACTATTTCTTAAACCTGTTTTAGGGGTTATGAATTTAGAGCAAGAAGTGGAAGCTGTAGCAGTGGGATATTTAACTTGGCTATCCTTAGGCTTCATTCCATTATTACTCTTTAGTGTATTAAGATCTTTTGTGGACGCATTAGGATTAACAAAAGTATCAATGATGCTGATGGTATTAGTAGTTCCGCTAAATATGTTCTTTAACTATTCACTGATTTACGGTCAGTTTGGCTTTCCTGAAATGGGAGGAGCTGGGGCCGGGCTTGGAACTGCACTGGCTTACTGGGGACTACTTGTTGTAGCAGTTATTGTTTTTAGAAAACATCCAGTATTAAAAGAGTATGATGTACTAAAATGGAGTGATATCGATACTAAAATGTGGAAGGAACCATTTAAAATCGGACTTCCAATCGGATTATCAATTTTCGCAGAGGTTGCCGTTTTTGCGTTTGTGGGATTACTCATGTCGAAATTTGGAACTTCCGTTATCGCATCCCACCAGGCTGCGATGAACTTTGCGATGGTGGTTTATGCATTCCCAATTAGTATTTCTACTGCATTAACCATTATTGTTTCATACGAAGTCGGTCGAAAGGATATTCGTTCAGCAATGCAGTTTGCAACCATTGGAATTGCGACGGCTGTGACAATTGCTGTTGTGACGTTAACCTTATTAGCGCTCAATATTCAATCAGTGGCCGCGATTTACGGAACAGACCCAGACTTTATTCAATTAACGGTTGTGTTTTTAACATACAGTCTGTTGTTCCAACTGTTTGATGCGGTAGTAGCGCCAATTCAAGGAACGCTCAGAGGGTTTAAAGACGTTCAAATGCCATTTATCTTATTTTTAATTGGTTATTGGATTGTAGGATTACCAATTGGTTTTATTTTAGATAATGGTTTTAATGCGGGTCCATATTCATATTGGATTGGACTCATCATCGGATTAATGAGTAGTTGTATTTTCTTAGTCTTCCGATTAAGAAGAGTATTTAAAAAATTTAAGGAATCACGAGGTGTGTAAATGTTTGAATCATACAAAGAAGAAGTAACATTTAATGAAGAAAGAGGGTCTGAAGACTTCGACCCACAAAATGAATTTTATCAAGAAGATATGGAACAATCGTTTAAGAAGGACATTACTTCTATCGGAAGAAGATTAATTGTTTATATGTTAGTTTTCTTCTTCTTTGCAGCTGCTGGTCAACGAGGGGCGGCCAAAAATGCAGTTGACACTGAAGATTTTTACGGGATTTGGGGAGTAGGCCTATTTATTGCGGCTTCTCTAAGTTTACTCATTTGGGCTCTTTCTAAAAAGTTCCCAATGAAACGTATTTATGAGCACGTTGCTCCAAGAAAAATGAATATACAGTCGTTTGCGATGTTGTCTGCAAGCTTATTTGGAGTTCGTTTTATTTCAAAGCTCTTATTAACAGGGCTTGAAAAATTGTTATTGGAAATGGGCATTCCAGTAACACTTGTAACAAATACAAGTGAACAGTTGACGTCAAGTATCATTTTTGTACTATATTTAGGAGTTATGGCTCCGGTCGTAGAAGAATTTATCTTCAGAGGATTCATCGGTTATCGCCTTGAACGTTATGGGAAAGTATTTACGATTCTATTTACTTCGCTTATTTTCTCATTATTCCATGCCAATATTACGCAGTCCGTATTCACATTTATGGCAGGAATTGTTTTCGCTTATGTTGCTCTTGAATATGGCTTCCAATGGGCAGTGGCGTTCCATATGATGAACAACTTCTTATTTGCAGTTGTGGTCGATATTTATCTTGCACAAATGGTAAATTTTGGCAATTTTTCTCTCGTTCAACTACTAGATTTAATTGGCTTTGTCGTATTAGTATTAGTGGTTATTTTAAAATGGAAAGATATTAAAGAATATATCAGTGTGAATCGTAGCTTCCATGGAATTGCTCAAATTACGTTTACTCGCGTAACGATTATTTTATTCATTATTTTTCTTTTATATAATACTTTTCAACCATTTTTCGCATTATACTTGATTTTTAGATAGGAGGAGCTACTTTGAATACAATTTATTTAGAAGATAGCGTCTATACAACCATCACTGAACATCCAGAGGTCAAAGATTTACTTGTTGAAATTGGCTTTAAACCACTGAACCAACCACAAATGGTTCATACGGTAGGACGTATCACGAATCTGATTAAAGGTTCAAAAATTGCTAAAGTTCCTTTAGAAACAATTGTTGAAACGTTAGAGATGAATGGATACATCGTTAAAGAAAGCAGGGATTAGATGGCTAAAGAAGATTACACGATGGAAGAGCGTCAGGAGATTTTAAAAGACTTGATGCTACGTCTTCACGCAGGAGAAGACAAAGAAGTGATTCAAAAAGAATTCAATGAAGTCTTTGATGAAATTACTCCTTATGAGATCCAGTTAATGGAGAGAAATCTGATGAGTGAAGGCATTACCTTTGCTGAAATTATGAGTCTATGTAATGTTCATGCAAACTTAATGGGGTCAAAAGTGAATACCGAAACAACCGTCGCTGAATTTGAACAACCTGGTCATCCGGTTCATGTGATGAAGATGGAGAACCTTGCCATCCGCGGTGCATTGGACCGTGTGGAGCGGTTACTGAAGAATTATTTAGAGACAAAGGATGAAATGATTCTAAAGGGGCTTAATCGCCAAATTTCTCTCCTTGATCAATTCGACAATCACTATCAGCGTAAAGAATACGCTATGTTTCCAATTATGGAGAAAAAGGGCATTACCGCACCGCCTAAAGTGATGTGGGGAGTCGATGACCAAATTCGTGAATTGTATAAGGATTTCAAGAAGGCTCTTTCTAACGAACAAGAGAATGTGCTAGAAGAGTTTGAAGTCGTTCGTGATGAACTACTGGAGATGATTCAAAAAGAAGAAAATATTTTGATTCCGATGGTCGAACAAGTTTTCCATGTGGATGATTGGGAATCGATTGCAAATCAGTCTCCAGAATATGGTTATTGTATTGTAAAACCTGAAAAGGAATGGGCGGTTAAGAAAGACTTTGCTCCCGTGAAGGCAAAAGCTGAAGTCGAAGAAGAAGGAGATATTCCTTTATCGACTGGGTCACTGTCATTGAAGCAACTTAATCTAATTTTGAATTTATTACCGATGGAATTGTCGTTTGTAGACCACAATAATATCGTAAAATACTACAATGAAGGAAATGGTGAAGAGAAAATCTTTAAACGGACACCAAGTGCGATTGGCCGTGACGTGATTTTATGTCATCCTCCTAAAGTACACGAAACTGTTCAAACGATTTTTGAGCAATTAAAGTCAAAACAAAAAGAAAAAGAAGAGATGTGGTTTAAGAAAGACGGGTTAATGGTTCACATAACGTATCACGCTGTTTGGGATGAGGAAGGAAACTATGTAGGGTGTCTGGAATATGTTCAAAACATCCAATCGTTAGTGGATCATTTTAACCAAGCGGATGTGAAGCGAACACTTTCTTAATGACTTTCAATATGTTACAATGCACGTGGATACATTCCACATTACACTTAACTTTAAAGGAGTTATTGACTTATGTATACGACGATGATTCTCGGCGCAATTGCAGGTCTAAGTTTATTCTTATACGGGATGCAATTGATGGGCGACGGATTACAAAAAGTAGCCGGAGAAGGCTTGAAAGGGATTATTCGTAAATTAACGAAAAATCGATTCATGTCAGTACTTGTTGGGATGTTTGTAACAACAATCATTCAAAGTTCATCAGCAACGACAGTAATGGTTGTTGGTTTCGTAAACGCTGGGCTAATGACATTAGCGCAAGCAGTAGGGGTTGTCTTTGGAGCAAACGTCGGAACGACGATTACAGGGCAAATGGTTTCCTTTAACTTGTCACAATGGGCACCGATTGTCATTGCAGCTGGTTTAGTAGCGAACATGCTTACTAAAAATCCAAAAGTAAAAGAAACTAGTGAAATCTTTATTGGTTTCGGTATTTTATTTATTGGTATGAGCTCATTGAGTTCCGCTTTACAACCGTTAAAAGAACTACCTGAATTTACAAACTGGATTCTTCAATACGGTAGCAATCCATTTATTGGTGTCGGAATCGGTCTTTTAATGACCCTTGTCTTACAAAGTTCTTCGGCAACGATTGGGGTATTAATCGCTCTTGCTAGTCAAGGTGTGCTTCCTATTACTACAGCGGTGTTTATCATCTTCGGTGATAACATCGGAACATGTACAACTGCTTTAATTAGTAGTTTAGGTACTTCTCGTCGTGGAAAACAAGTGGCTTTATTCCACTTAATGATTAATGTTATCGGTACAGTTTACTTTATGCTTTTCCTTCGCGGTATTCTTGTGAATGTCGTTGAATCTATTGATCCTGGTAATGTTGCTCGTCAGATTGCCAATGCACATACGATTTTCAATATCGTTAACGTAATTGTCTTATTCCCATTCACAAATCTTTTAGTGAAGTTGATTCAAATGATTATTCCTGATGGAGAAGACGAGGAAGAAAGCATTACGCGTTATCTTGATAAACGTATCTTGGTAACTCCAACAATCGCGTTAGAAAACACAATGTATGAATTCGCTGCGATGGCACAAGAAACAAGTAGTGCTTTAGAAAATGCGATTGGAGCTGCTCGTACGCGTGATAAGAAACTTGTGAAGAAAGCTCTTGAAAACGAGAAAAATATCAATGCGTACGAAAAAGCAATTGTGAAGTATTTAGTTGAAATTTCTCAACAAAGTGTATCTGCAAAAGACCAACAAACAATCGATGAATTGTTTAGTACAGCTAACGACATCGAGCGTATCGGGGATCACGCAGAAAACATTGCAGACTTCGCAAAATCAATTATCGAACGCGAAATCTTCCTAGACGAAGATACAGCTCACGAATTAGATGGCTTGTACGCACTTGTTCAAAAAGGATTCGCATTATCAATTGACGCCTTATCAACTGGTGATCAAGATAAAGTTCAACAAGCGATCCAAATCGAACGTGATATTGATAAACTCAAGATTGAAGTTCGCGATAAATACATGAAACGTATGAACAAGGGTATTGCTTCTGCTGAATCAGGTATCTTCGTAATGGACTTATTAAGTAACTTAGAACGTGTCAGCGACCACTTCAGAAATATTTCTGAAACGGTAGAACGTTTGAAACGTGCGGTTATTGTAACTGAATAACACTCTCAATCCGTAGGCAATTTTGTCTACGGATTTTTTTATAAAAAGTAAGATATACCGTATACGGTATATTCCTTATACGGTATAATGTGTTTAGGAGGGATGTTTATGGGAGAAACATTTGAAATAAGTGAATCAAAATATGAGGATATTAAAGATCTTCCTTATGATAAATTGGTAAAAATATTAGCGGTACTAACCATCGTTGAAGAAGAAGGTCTCACGCCAGCCGTCTGGGAAAAATGGGGAGCAGGAAAGAATAAACGGGAGTATTTACGCTTTGAGGTTTCAAGAGACTATAAGGAGGGTGTACCGAATGGGACGATACCAGAAGAAATTATACACTATGTTAAATACTACGTATCCTAATTTTGTATCTGATTTTAATAAAGAATATTCGAAGCAAAAGATTGCATTGCAGCTTGTAGAGTTACGCCTTGAAACCGGTCTTTCTCAAAGTCGCTATGCCGAAGAGAATCAGCTGTTACAAAATAAAATTTCTGCAATAGAAAAAGGGAAAACGAATCCACGCTTATCAACTATTATCGAAATGGCCACGAAGAATGGATATAAGGTTGAACTGAAATTTACAAAGTAAGACACAGAATACTATTTGAGCTAGTCTACAGCAGACTAGCTTATTTTGTGTAACAGTTAGTACAAAGGTTTAAAAAACAGCTAGAGTATGATAGAATGAATCGAATTCAAAAACAAAGGAGAACGAAATGTTAAAAGTACTAAATGTAAGTCTATTATTTTCAGACCGTAAATTATTTGACGATGTAAACATCACTTTTACACCAGGTAACTGTTATGGGGTTATTGGTGCGAATGGTGCCGGAAAATCAACTTTTCTAAAAATCTTGTCTGGGGAATTACAACCAACAACTGGTGAAGTTATCCTAGATCCACATGAACGTTTAACTGTCTTAAAACAAGACCATTTCGCATTCGAAGATGAACGCGTTATTGATACAGTTATCATGGGACATAAACATTTATATGATATCATGAAAGAAAAAGACGCTATTTATATGAAAGAAGACTTCTCTGATGAAGATGGTATCCGTGCTGCTGAACTTGAAGGGGAGTTTGCTGAATTAAACGGTTGGGAAGCTGAAAGTGATGCTTCACAATTATTACAAGGGCTAGGAATCACTGAAGACCAACACTACAAACTAATGAGCGAATTAGTCGAAGCGGATAAGGTTAAAGTGTTACTTGCACAAGCATTATTCGGTAAACCAGACGTTCTTTTATTAGACGAACCAACAAACGGTTTGGACGCAAAATCAATTGCATGGTTAGAAGAGTTCTTAATCAACTTTGATAATACAGTCATCGTTGTATCCCATGACCGTCACTTCTTAAACAAAGTATGTACGCATATGGCGGACGTTGACTTTGGTAAGATTAAATTATTCGTTGGTAACTATGATTTCTGGTTACATTCAAGCCAATTAGCTGCGAAACTATTAGCTGACCAAAACGCGAAGAAAGAAGAAAAAATCAAAGAGTTACAAGAGTTCATCGCTCGTTTCTCTGCGAACGCTTCTAAATCAAAACAAGCGACTTCTCGTAAGAAAATGTTGGATAAAATTACATTGGATGATATTCAACCTTCAAGCCGTAAATATCCATTCGTTGGATTTACACCAGCGCGTGAAATCGGGAATGACTTATTATTAGTCGAAGGGTTATCAAAAACAATTGATGGCGAAGTGATTTTCGAAAACGTAAGCTTCCAATTATCAAAAGACGATAAAGTAGCGTTCTTAAGCCGTTCAGATATTGCAATCACAACATTATTCAAGATCCTAACAGGCGAAATGGAAGCAGACAGTGGTACATTCAAATGGGGTGTTACAACTAGTCAAGCGTACTTGCCAAAAGATATGACAGACGAATTCTCAAATGAGAACTTAAATATCTTAGAATGGTTACGTCAATACGCACCAGTAGAAGAGCAAGATAACACATTCTTACGTAGCTTCTTAGGACGTATGTTATTCTCTGGAGACGATGTTATGAAACAAGTAACGGTTCTTTCAGGGGGAGAAAAAGTTCGTTGTATGTTATCTAAATTAATGCTTTCTAAAGCAAACGTGTTAATCTTAGATGACCCAACAAACCACTTAGACTTAGAATCAATCACAGCGTTGAATGATGGCTTAATTGCCTTCAAAGGTTCATTACTATTCTCAAGTCATGACCACGAGTTCATTCAAACTACAGCGAACCGCATTATCGAAATTGGACCAAAAGGTATCGTAGACCGTCTTGGCTCTACTTATGATGAGTTCCTTGAAGATGAGGCTGTTCAAGCACGCGTAGATGCTTTATATAATTAATAAATGTTTAGACCAGAAGGATTAAAGTCTTCTGGTCTTTTTGCTTTAATTAGTGTAGGATAAGTTTATTAGAGGAGGTATTCAAATGACAAAAATTTATTTTGCAAGTCCATTATTCTCAGAAATGGAATTAGCCTTTAACAAAGTACTCGTAGAAAAAATTCGCAACCAGTTCCCAGGGGTAGAAGTATACTTACCACAAGAACAAATGGCGATTAACGATAAGAGCTCGTATGCGGACTCAACAATGATTGCCCAATATGATACAGATGCCTTATTAGAATCAGACTTAATGATTGCTGTTTTAGATGGCGCAGTGATTGACGTCGGTGTTGCCAGTGAAATCGGAGTAGCGTACCATGCAGATATGCCGATTCTTGGATTATACACAGACAGCCGTCAACAAGGGGCAGACAACCCTCAAAAATTAGAGGCTTTACAAGAAGTAGCAGAGTCACAATTTAGCTATGTAAACCTTTATACAGCAGGCCTTGTCAAACTTCGCGGAGAGATTGTTTCTAGCAGCGATGAGCTCCTTGAAGCGCTAAAAGCCTATCTTAAGGAATCATAAAATTGTAAAATTTTGTTACAGTTCTGTAATATAACTGATACTTTCTCAATATGTTTCTCATGTAAAAT
>JABZYV010000032.1:0-22205 GCA_015264955.1 Streptococcus sp.
CCCATACTTCATCAATCGTTTGGCATTTTAAGCGCTCTGGATTTGTGACAAAGCCAATCTCTGCCATTTTCTCCAATAACTCTTCTTGTGTTGAAACGTTTAATTCTTCCACGCTTGGACTGCTGTAAAGAAAGACCGACAAGTTTCGCTTCGCCGCAATTTTTGGGTCCAGCTGACGAAGGCTTCCTGCCGCCGCATTTCTTGGGTTGGCAAAGACTTCGAGTCCTTCTTCTTCACGCGACTGGTTTAGTGCTACGAATGCTTTTTTCGGCATATAACATTCCCCGCGCACTTCGATATTCCAAGGTTCTTTTAGAGAAAGTGGCACAGATTTAATCGTGCGAACATTCCCTGTTACGTCTTCCCCAGTCGTTCCGTCACCACGAGTCGCTCCGAGTACGAGCTGTCCGTTTTGATACGTCAACGCGATAGAGAGTCCATCGATTTTCAATTCACACACATATTCAATCGCACGGTTCGTTAATTTACGAAGACGCGCATCGAATTCTTCCAAGTCTTCTTTTGAGAAAGCATTTGAAAGGCTGAGCATTGGATTCGTGTGCGTCACCTTCTGGAACTGGTCGAGCACTTCTCCACCCACACGCTGCGTAGGCGAATCAGGCGTCACGAATTCCGGATGTTCAACTTCAAGCGCCACTAGTTCATGATATGCCTTGTCGTACTGTGCATCGGTTGCAGTAGGCTTATCCTCCACATAATACTCATGACTCCAACGATTTAATTGTTCTTTTAGCTCTTCAATTCTTTGTTGAATCGTTGTACTCATCTTCATCCTCTATTCTTCGATTTTTTCGATTGGGGCAAAACTTGCAAGGAGTCGTTTAATCCCCATTCCTGCAAAGGCCACATCTAACTCTTGGCGGTCCCCTTCACCAGTAATGCGGACAACGGTTCCTGTTCCCCATTTTTTATGTGACACTTTCATGCCCACAGTCCATCCATCTGTTGAAGATGAACTTGCTTGTGGCTTATCCGCACGTTGAATACGCGCTGGTTTCGTTTGTTTCTTTTGTAAATAACCACCGCCACTAGACGATTGGCTACTTGAGCGATAGCGGTCAAATAATCCTCCGCCACCTGCTGATGACGTAGACTGACCCCCACTATGAGATCCGTAAGACGACGTCTGGGTACGCGTTCCATAAGAAGATTTCGAATCATTCGTATAGAAGCTACTTGAGTAATACGAATCACTAACCGTTACGCCTTCTTTTTCTAATAAACTGTCATCAATTTCTTGCATGAATCGTGACTCACGATAGTTTTGTGTCTTCCCATAAAGAAGTCGTGAATATGCACGAGTCATAAAGAGTTTCTTCTCGGCACGAGTAATCCCTACATATGCCCAGCGACGTTCCTCTTCTTCGCCATCTTCTTGCAGCGAGCGTCCTGATGGGAAAATCCCGTCTTCCATTCCGACAAGGAACACAACCGGGAACTCAAGTCCTTTTGCCGCGTGTAAGGTCATTAATGTGATTTGAGAAGCGCTCGTTTCTTCTTCACTTTCCATATCTGTCACCAGTGACAAGTCCGTTAAGAATTGGACTAGCGGTGATTCTTCGGCTTCTCTATCGAGTCTTTGGTCTTCGAACTCTTTAGCTACCGATAGAAACTCGCGCATGTTATCGATACGCGCATCGGCTTCCATGGTACGCGCTTGTTCTAACGAAACGATATACCCTGATTTAGTCATCACTTCTTCGATTAGGTCCGTTAATGTGACAAACTCTTGCATCTTCGTTAAGTCGGCAATGAGTTGTGCAAAATCAGCTAAGCCTTTGCCTGCTTTTCCAGAAATGCCGTTTAATGGACTTCCAGCTGCTTCTAAAAGGGAGAAGCTATGCATTTCGGCAAAGAGAGCGAGTTTTTCAATACTCTTATCTCCAATCCCGCGTTTTGGTGCATTCACCACACGTCTGAAACTAAAATCGTCCGTTGGGTTCACTAAGAGTCGTAAGTAGGCAAGAAGGTCTTTAATTTCCATGCGCTCATAGAAGCGTTGGCCTCCGACCATCTTGAACGGCATATTCGCCTTTAGTAAATCTTCTTCGAGGGTACGTGACTGCGCATTACTTCTGTAAAGCACCGCAAAGTCGCTGTAGTCGTACCCGTCGAGATTCACCATTTTTTGAATCGTACTGATGACATAACGAGATTCGTCATATCCAGACTGTCCGCAGTAATACGTGATTTTTTCACCCGCTTCATTGTCTGTCCACAACTCTTTCGGCTTACGATTCACATTGTTTTCGATGACTTGGTTGGCTGCTTTTAAGATAGTCTTTGTCGAACGGTAATTTTGCTCGAGAAGGACCACTTTTGCATCCGGATAATCTTGTTCGAATGACAAGATATTTTCCATATCGGCTCCACGCCATCCGTAAATACTTTGGTCGGCATCCCCTACAACGCAGATGTTTTTGAATTTATCTGCAAGGAGCTTCACCAATAAGTATTGCGCGTGGTTGGTATCTTGATACTCATCCACGTGAATGTAATGGAATTTTTGTTGGTAGTAATCCAACACATCTTGATGTTCTTGGAATAATTTCACGGTCAACATGATAAGGTCATCGAAGTCTACCGTCATATTTTTACGCATTTCTGCTTGATATTCTTTATAACATTTCGCATAAATTTGGCTCACATAGTCCAAATGGTTCTTCGCAAATGTTTCAGCGTCTTCGAAATTATTTTTCGCATTACTGATAGTTGATAAAGCTCCACGTGGCTCATAGCGATCCGTATCGATATTCAGCTTTTGCATAATTCGTTTCATCGCAGAAAGTTGGTCGCCTGAATCGATAATCGTAAACGACTTGGCTAAACCGATACGCTCACAGTCGCGACGAAGGATACGCACGCACATCGAGTGGAAAGTTGATACCCACATATCTTGTGCCTGTTCTCCGACAAGTGCCGCCACACGCTCTTTCATCTCGTTGGCCGCTTTATTCGTAAACGTAATCGCTAAAATATTCCACGGTTGTACTGCTTCTTCTGCCAAAATATAGGCCATGCGGTGGGTTAACACACGCGTCTTCCCACTCCCCGCGCCGGCCATGACTAGAAGTGGCCCTTGCGTATGCATGACCGCTTCTTTTTGGCGAGGGTTCATTCCCTTAATTAATTCACTCGAATTTTTCACAACTCTGTCCTTTCATAAAGGTTATTGAACGTTGAAAAATAAATCTGTTACTTCAATTTCTCGGAGTAAATCCACACTTGAAGCTCCGCGTAGTCGAATCACACCAAGCACGTCAGTTGGGCGTTTTGGTGTTAATTGGAAGAATTCGAAGTCCCATTGTGGTTTCAATAACGTTAATAAACTTGCTTTTTCCATCATCGATTCGTAAATTGGCACGATGATCATTTCTTCTTTAATTTCTTTGTATTCGATTGGCAGCCCTGTTGCCACGCGCACAAGAATTTCAGACATGCTATGCCCTAAGAAGGCGCTGCTGAACTGTTGCTGCACGAGTGGTAATTGGTTAACCCCATCCACATAGAAAATACCGTTATTTCCCATCTTCACTTGAATCGAAAGAATGGTCGTTCCAGATAAGTTATCCATAATCTTGAAGGCGATGCGTTTCAACTCTTGCACCCATTCTGGATTTAGTCGACGAGAGACGATACTGTATTTTAATTTACCCGTGATGTAGACATCTTCTGAAATCGGAAGGACTGTCACGCGGTCTTCGTAGTCACGCACGACGGTCACTGTGAAATGACGTTGCGCCGGAACGAAGGCTGTTAACATACATGGTCCTTCTTCCAGTTTTTCAAGAACGCGCTCTTCAAAATCTTCATCGTAAAGCTCTAACTTTTCTTCCACGCGATTCTTTACAAGATTGCTTTCTAAGTAGGCTGGAAGGCCGATGCTTTGAACAATCGAAGGCAATTCGCCGACCGTTGTCACCAAGCTATATGGCGCAAGGTTAATCGCATGCGTATCTAAGAATAATTTTTCAACAGTACGGTTTTGCGAAATCTCTGCTAGTTCAAACGATTGATAGTAGCGAGTTTTACTGCTAATTTCATATAGCACATCAACCGGTACCAAGTTTGTTAATAATAAAACCGTGTCTACTTTTTCTGCGAAATCTAATAACGCCTCACGGTCTTTGTAAGAAGAGACGATTTCATATTCAGCCATCGAAATAGCCGCCTCGTTTGATTGATGGTAGCAGTACACAACATACCCCATTTTTCTTGCTTCGCGAGCGATGGATGCTACTTGCTCATCTCCACCGATAATACCGATGATGGCTCCTGGTAATAACTGACTCATTAATATCCTCTCCTTTACTGATCCGTTTGAACGTTACGAACTCTTTCGTACGGACACGGTTGTTTCTTCTGTTGGTAATTGATCGTATTTATATAATTCATGCTCTTCAATCATTTGAATAAGCTTTTGCGCATACGTCGGGTCGGTCGCATACCCTGCATCTTGCAGGGCTTGTGCCGCTTGCTTGTAGTTTCTAGCCCCAAGCACCTTGTGATAGAGCGTTGGGTCCCAGTCCACGCCGTACGCTAATAGTTGCGCATGGGCTTCAACTGATTCTGCCCAGCTTTCATACACGCGGAATCGTCCGTTAATCGTAATCCATGTGTTGTTCACGAATTCTGCGGTTTCTAGGACGACGTTTGGTTCAGCAGCAGACCCTTTCACGCCGTATAAATTATAATATTTACTTGCTAATAAACTCTCTCCCCAGTTCGATTCAAGAATCGCTTGCGCTAAACTTACGCTTGGCAACACGCCGTAGTCTTTATACGCTTGTTGCGCCGCTGGGATGAGCACTTTTAAAAATTCATCTTGTGTCACGTGTATTTCCTGTGGCTCGGATTTATGTTCAGATAACCATGTGATGGTCCCGGCCAAAAGAACGCTTGCTACAGCTACGATGAGAAGTCCCGTCAATTTCGATAATGACTTGAACCACTCAACAAGATGAAAGACGAATTTATTTTTTCTTTTCTTTCTTTTCGCCACAGTTTCACCACTTTCTTTATCTTTTCAATTTTATCATAAAATGGCCTATAAAAAAATGGATACCCCCTTGTTTTCAAAGAGAGTATCGCATTCATTTTGCAAACTTCTATTCCTCTAAAGTAGATTCAGGAACAAACGCATTTTTGCTATATTCCAAATATTTTTGTTGCGCTTTTTCATCATGCATCCATTCAAGGAGCGCTTGTTTTTTCGTACCGATTTGTTTATGAGTAATTCCTACCACACGAATCTCAATAATATCTTGGTAACTCCAATGACCATATGTCGTAGCCACGCGTAAAATCGTGACATTTTCTTTGAATTTGCCCTTGCTGACGGCAGCCGTCTTCCAATCCACGCGAACATTTTCTTGACGAATCCAGCGACTCGCAATCGCCACCTTCAAGCGTAAATATTCAGCGACTGGGTCTGAAGCGACTTCCGGAAGCACATCTGCATTTCGAGCGACTTTATTCGCGAGCATCCACTCATAATCCGTAAACAGGCGTGCGATTTTTTGCAGATTTTCTGCCTTCAATCCACGTTCCCCGTTCTTCCATCTCGTCCAACTTTGGCCACTAATCCCCAATTCTTCTGTATAAAATGCCTTTTCTGAGACATAACGTTCTCTAACAGCGTTCACTACAATTAATACAAATGCTTCATGCATCTTCATCACCTCTTGAACACATTATACACCTATTAGGTGCATTGTTCAATAACTCTACCATTTTTTAAACACATATATTATAATAGCGATATCTAAAAAAAGCAGAGGTGAGAGCGTGCCACAATCGTCAAATAATCCATTCCATATCGGACTTCGTACTTTTAAAACAGCCGTGTCTGTGTTTATTTGCGTGGTTCTCTTTAGAATCTTACATCGTGGTTCACCGATGCTAGCAGCCTTATCTGCTATTTTCAGTTTGCGAACAGACCATCAACAAACATTCAAATTCGCCTTCTCCCGTTTTATCGGAAATACAACCGGAGGGGTCGTTGCCATCATCTTATTCTATGTCAGAACGGTTCTTCCATATCCTGAATATACCGATTTACTACTCGCACCTGTCGGGATTGTGATCATTATTTTATTCTGTAATCGATTCAACAAGACCGGTGTGATTAACTCATGCGCCACTTTCCTTGTCATCTTCTTCAATATCGAAGCAGGACAAAATACCGCCTATGCGATTCAGCGTATTCTCGATACATTGATTGGTGCAGTCATTGCTATCGGAGTGAATCACATACTTCCAAACCCACATCTAAAAGAAGAAAAACAAGCATCATAAAAAGCGTTCAACCTCAAAGGTAGAACGCTTTTTGAGTACTCTCTTTTATTTCATACGCATCATGCCGTACATACGTGTATCGATAAAGAACACATCATCCTTCACATCAATTGTCTTCGAAAGAAGAACTTCTTTTGTCTGCATTGATTGCACACGTAGCGTTGGTTTGCCATCAACCAGAGTGATCATCACAAGATTGCCTTTGTTCAAGTACACTTGTGGTGCATAGACATCTGTTTCAGTCGTAAAGGCTTCTTCTAGTTTCTTCGCCCCTGCATTAAGAACATAGTATTTTGTCTCGTTATTTTTGCGTTCACTTGCCTTCACATACGTATCCGACCCAGTGAATGCAGGCACCTCATCTGCCAACGCAATATAGGCTTTGTCTCCCACTGTGTATAGAATCGATTGTACCGCACTCATGCCATTTTCAGGTGTGATTTCTGTAAACTTCTCAGTCTCAGCATCAAAAGTCATTAAGAGGAATTTTTCATCTCTTGAATACATACTCTTAAACAGCAGCACTTGCGGGTCATACATGCGAGAGCTCTTAGCTTCTCCCCATGCAATCGAAGCGTATTCCTCTGGTAATTTCACGCGTTTTGCCGGAGTTGTTGCTCCCGTTTCTAAGTTCACAGTGAATGTTACTAAGAAATAGGTTGGTGCTTTCGAGCCTCTATTTTCATACTCAGGCATCGGAACCACTCCATACACCGTGTTGCCTTTTCTATAGAAAGTGACATCCGTTATAAAATGACTATCGTCCCCGCGCACTTCTTTAGGAATCGGAACCGATACAGTTGTGACCTTCTTCGTCTCTTTATTAATGATACTAAAATTCACTTTTGGATCTGTTGTGCTTTCAAAGCTATAAGTCAAGCCGTATAGAAGGTCATACCCCTTAAACGCCACCAGATTGTCATAATTTGGACGGTCTGTAAAAGAAAAGTCTGCCAATCTCTTTTTCGTTTGGAAGTTGTAGGCATTCTCGGAAAATCCAACACGTTTTACGTCTCCATCTAAAAGTGCATACTCTGCGCCCTTAGACGACGTCAAATCATCTGTGGAATACGACATTTCAAACGTTGCTCCGTCGACTAATTTTTTCTCTTCATCGGTTAATTGAATCGATACCGGAGCAGGCTTCACTTCTTGATACGCTGCGTGCCCAGCTGTTGCTAGAAACACAAGTCCACTAAAGGCAAATACTGCTGTTGCAAATTTACTTGATTTCATGATAACCCCTCCTTACACACTAACCTTATGATTTAATAAATAATCGCTGAGTAGCATATTTAGAACAATCCAAATGAGCATGCTACCGATTAAGAAGACCATCGCTTCATTTCCAATTAAACGAACCACAAATTGCGTACGCATAATCAGCGTGAATAACACTACGACGACTAAAATGTAGAGAACGACCGAAGTCACCTTGCGTACATAGCCCTTCTTCTCAACCCCAAAGACAAGAATCGCGAGTTGGAAGACCGTTACGATGAGCGCTACCCCCATTGTCAAAATGAGAAGAAACTGCACCGCATATTGTGGCACTAGAAGCGGCATTGCCATAGAGTTTGTCACAAGCGACCATGGTGTGATGTGGTACTGTGCAAACTCTGGAATAAAGAAGCTTGTGAGGTAGTAGTTTAAGAACACCCCAACCACTTGAACGGCTTGTAAGAAGAACGTAATCACAAGCATCGTTAATAATTTAGCCCAGTAGATTCCAAAACGTGACCCTGGAAGCATGAGTAGGCGATAAATAAATGAGCCTTTGCTGCTCCATTCTCTCGACCAAATCACTGCCGAGTAAACCAAAATCGCTGTTCCCGCAAAGAACACTGGAAGTCCGATTGAGAGTTGGTCTAGCACGACTTGTTTCACGATATCAGGACTCACAATGCGCAATTGTCCGGTTAATAACCCAGTTGTCGCAAGGGTCTTCACCTTCAACCCTAGTTGCAATAAGATTTGAAGCAATGCCACCACGAGGATGAATCCTTTCGCCTGGCCGATATTATAAAGCGTTAAATTGATGACTTTCTTCATGGTAAGTATACCTCCCTCATCACATCGACAATGGACTTGCCCTCTTCTTCACGCACTTGTTCTGGATAGAATTCCTTCACAACACGTCCTTCATTGAGGAGTACTGCTTTGTCGACGATATACTCAATATCATTAATTTCATGCGTTGTAATCAATACGCCACGTCCATCGAGTAGGTCGCTCGTAAAGACACGCGCGATTTCTTCACGGGTAAACACATCGATTCCTGAAAATGGTTCGTCCATCAAGATGTAGTCTGTATCCAGCCCCATCCCTAGAAGTAAGTTCAGTTTAGCAACATTCCCTTTCGAGAGTGATCGTACTTCATCCTTTAAATTCAAACGGAAGAAGTCTAATAAATGTCTTTCCTTTTGACGATTCCAGTTTGGATAGAACGTGCGCATAAAATCAATCGCCTCATCCACTGTTTGGTCGGGTGAGATAATCGAACTATCCGTAATGTAGCTCACCTTTTCCGCAAACACTTTACGTGCAGGCATATCATCGATAACGACTTTCCCTTTATCAAATGGCAACAACCCTGCAATGCAGTTCATAATCGTTGTTTTTCCAATCCCGTTGACCCCAATGAGAGCCGTCACTTCTCCTTTTTTCGCGTTAAATGAGATGTCATTCAACACTTGTTTCTTTCCAAATCTCTTACTTAAGTTTTGAACCGTTAACATAGTACCGCTCCTTCCCTACAATTGTTTTCTGAGATGTTCAATCACATCTTCTGCACTTAAATCGAGAGGTTTAATCGCTGTGGCAAAACTTGCGATGGCCTCATTCAACATTTCTTCTTTTAGTTGCTCAATCCGTTCTACATCTTCTGTCACACGACTCATGACATTATTTCCCGTCGTAATCAACCCCATGACCTCCAATTCATGAAAGGCACGTTGGACCGTATTAGGATTTACTTGCATGGTTTGCGCAAATTCACGCCGACTCGGCATCTCTTGGCCTGCTTCCATTCTGTGAGAGGCAATTTCTGCTTTGAAATAGGCGATAATTTGCTCGTAGACCGGACTTCTTTTATCAAATACGATCATTAGTGACTCCTTTCTTTGATTCCTTCTCAGTGTATTAACCGGTTAATACACTTATCTTTAACTGTATTATGCGCTTAGTACACTCGAATGTCAATAGCGTTTTCAAAAATATTTTTTAAAAATAAAAAAGACGACTCAAAATCGAGTCGTCTCAACGATTATTGGATTTTTAATTTCACCATTTCTTGTAAGATCAGGTTCGCTAATTCCGCTGCCCCCGTATCGTTTGGATGAATCTCATCATCAAAGAGCCATTCTTTTGTATGACCTTTGGCGTAAGTTCCCCAGTCAATTAAATGAACATTTGGATAACGTTCTGCAGCTGCTTTTAACTGCTCATTAACTTCTTTGGCCCATTTAATTTCATAACCGGCTGTGACTAAGAAAATCTCACGGTTACCTGTCGCTTGAATCAATGCATCGATTTGGGAAGCAGAGAAAGCACCGTTTGAACCAAGGACAAATACCACGGTTTGAGAAAGTTTACCTTGCTGTGCCAACTTTTGAACGATTGGTGTGCTGTAATACAACTGACGTCCCACTTCTCCGTCCACATAGGCGTTCGGGAAGACTTCACGAAGTTTATTTGCAGACGCTAATAACACTGAGTCTCCGACAAACGTAATCGGCGTTTGCTTCACTTGCTGTTCCGTGTTGGCTTTCGCTTCATTACTAATCGTCGTCGTGCCTTCTGTTGTCGGCTCGGCCGTCGTCTCTTGTAAGAGCGCTTGGTTTTGACGAATCTTCTCTTCAACCTCTTGTACGGCTGAGTTTTGATTCTTCTCTTGTGCAAATCCAAGACCTGCAAGCCCGATACAAATCACATACATGAGTGAGAACACGAGTCCAAATTGCTTCATGCCTTTTGGAAGATTCGATTTTCCATAGGCCGTTAAATTATACGGACTATGCGCTTGTCCAATCGGAAGAACGAAGCGGTCTCGCTCAAACAGTTGATACGTAATTTCCGCCATCACGAAAATCAACGCAAATTGAATTCCGACAGATAACCACTGTTCATTAATCTCGCGTAAGAACGTTGGCGCGATTAAATGAATCGGATAGAACCATAAGTAGTATGAGAAACTTCTCTTTCCAAAGAACGTAAATCCTTTGAAGCTGAAGAGGTAATGAACCCCCACGCCCTCGCGAATCGTACAAGAGAGAAGAAGCATCATCACAAACGATGAAATAAACATCATCATATAATACACTTCTGCTTGCGTTCCGTTGAATGTTGTAAACATCCAACCTAAAGCTCCTAAACAAATGAGGCTCAATGCGTTTGGAACAACAGAGCCTGATTCTCGCTCAGGAAGTAGTAATTTTCCTTCATGAATGTAACTAAGTAGCGCCCCGAATGTGAAGGAGAACAGACGCGTCGACACTAAGTAGTACACATGAGACGGATCTTGTTCAAACCAATAGAGTGCCGCCATTCCCGCTGCTGACGCGAGCGTTAAGAATGCGAGTAACGCGAACTCCTGCATTCTGAGGAAGTTCAATTTCTTCATCAGATTTCGAAGCAGATACCCTACGATTAATAATTGCACATAAAGGGATACATACCAGAGATGCACAAACGGACTCGGATTCGCCGATTGCACAAAGTATGATTGTTGAGAGAAAATTTGATAATCATTATTCACGAAGAATAATGCCGAAAGCGCCATGCCTCGGATATTAGAAAGTAATTGCGGTGCCGCCACGAATAAAAACGCGACCGTCACGACAATCATAAAGAGCATCGGGAAGAACATTCTCTTCAAACTTCTCACTGGAAAACGCTCTTTATAATCTTCCGCGAATGTTTTGATATTATTCCGGAACGTCAAGTAGCCTCCGACCACTAAAAATCCATTAACGGCTAAAAATCCGCCCGGTAATAAATGTTGGAAATAATAATATGTAATAATTGCTAGTATAAAAAAACCTTTCAAGCCATCGAATGCCGCACTCCGTTTTTTCTCTTTTTGCTTGGGAGGATGTGGGTGCGTCGGTGCTTGAGAAGGTGTTGTTTGATAATTCATAGTCCCCACTGTTTTTCTCCATTCCTTAAACTCCTATTTATTATAGCTCAAAACCACTACACTTGGATACTAGGAACATTACATTTTTGTTAATTTTAAGAAAACAGTTTCCAGTTGTTTCTGAAGCGTGAACAAAGGTCCATTATATCTATAAAAAACACAAAAAAGCTAGGCAAAAATTCGCCTAGCTTTCTCGCTTTTAATTTTAGTGTTCTGAAGCACCGCTTGTAGCATCTACTGCTTGTGCTTGAGCTGGAGCTGAGTGTCCGCTATCTGAAGCACCACTTGTTGCATCTGCTGCAGGAGCAGGAGCTGAGTGTCCGCTGTTTGAAGCGCCACTTGTTGCGTCAGCTGCTGGTGCAGCACCATTTGCGCTTACTAAACGTTGGCCAGTTGTTTGTAAGTACCAATCTAACCATGGTTTAAAGTCAAATACGATTTCGTTGATTCCAGCATAAGAACCATCAGGATAGTACATAGCTTGGTAGTTGTGTACGTTGATGATTTCTGGTGGAGTGTTTGGAACGATTGTACGGAAGTAATCCACATTACCTGCACGTAAGTTCGCAATGAGGTATTCCACATTTTTGAATGTACGTGGTGGGTGAACTGTTCCTAAACGGTTACCAGATTGAGCTGGCACACGTGGAGCCAACATTTTGTTTGCTGGTTTGTTGAAGTTATAGTACAAGAATTGGTTGTTGTCATCGGCATATGTTACTTCAAATGGTAAAGCTTTTAAGAACATATCGATTTGGTCAACGGTTAATAAACCGTGGTCTAAGCGAACATAGTCGTTTCCTTGAGCCGCTCCAACGATTTCACTTGCTTTTTCAACCCATTCTGGATCATCAGGATCTACGCCTTGAACTGTTGTAGAAATTGGGTTTGTGCAGTCTAAATCTTCTGGCGGTGTTGGTAATGGTTTGCGTAACACTTTTACAACCTCCACATATTTCACGAAGTTTTCTAAGCATGAACGTAAGAACGCTACAGTTCCTTCGCTCTTAATGTTTCCTTCTTCGTCAAATGCTTCTTTTGCTTTTCCTAATAAGAATTCGTTCCCTGGTAATACATATGCGTTTACCCCTGGAGCATCCAAGATTTTTCGTAAATGCACTTGCGCACGTGAAGTACCTTGGTCATAGTGAGAAGCTCCCATAATCATGACAGGTTTGTTTTCGAATGGGTGTAAGTTGAATGACATCCATTCTAATGTGCTCTTCAAAGCAGCTGTAATTGTGTGGTTGTGTTCAGGTGTAGCGATAATCACACCATCTGCACGGATTAATTTGTTGTACATGTATTGTACTGAGAAGCTCTTAGATTGATCTTCGTCTTGGTTGAACATTGGAATATCTTTAATTTCTAAGATTTCAAACTCGAATAAGTCACTGAATTTCTTTTCGATAAATTGTAATAATAAACGGTTATGCGAAAATTCCGCATTTGATCCTACGATACCAATAATTTTCATTTTCTACTGTCACTCCTTATTTTTTAGAACTGTCCCATGAGAAGTTTTTCGCTTCTTTTTCACGAGCTTCGTTTGCACGAACTAATTGTTTTGTAATTTCAATGAATAATAAGTAATCTTCGAAAATCTTTTCTAATTTTTCAACAGTTGCTGCATCTTTTAAGTTACCTTCTTCGTCGAATGCTTGTAAGGCGTGACCTAATAAGAATTCATCACTTGGTAAAACGCGTGCTTTAATTTCTGGCGCGTTTAAGATTTGACGTAATTGACTTTGTGCACGTGAAGAACCTAATGTTCCGTAAGATGCTCCTGTAATCATGACAGGTTTGTTTAATAATGGATAGATACCATAAGATAACCATGCTAAGGCGTTCATTAATACAGCTGGGCATGAGTGGTCATATTCTGGTGTACTAATGATGACTCCATCCGCTGCAGCGATTTTATCTGCAATTGCTTGTGCTTCTTGTGGCACTACTTTTGGAGTTGGTTTGTTGAACATTGGAATGTCTTTAATTTCGACAAGTTCAATTTCCGCCTGTTCTGAAAAATGTTTTTGAATGTATTGTAATAGTTGACGGTTTGTTGATTTTTTAGAGTTTGTTCCGACTAAACCGATTAATTTAACCATTTGAGTACTTCCTTTCGAGTAATTGAATCTTTGAAGCAATTCCTGATGTGTAGAAGATACGATCATCTTCCAAAATCAACACAGCTTCGATGTTAGGGTGTTGTTCCACTTCGAATAAGATTTCGTGTGCTTTTTTTCCAAAGAGTCTAGTCGTCCATATCTCACAATCCACGGATTGCTTCGATACAATCGTCAGACTCGCAACGTCTGTTTCGGCTGGATATCCAGTATGAGGGTCCAAAATATGATGGTATTTCTTTCCATCCACTTCTAGTACCCGTTCGTAGATACCTGATGTCACAATCGACTCATCTTGAATCGGAAGAAGCGCCACATTTTCTCCACGCAGGAGTTTAGGGTTTTGAATCCCAATCCACCAATTCCCATCTTCATGATGAACAGCTGGCCCTAGTGTAAGAACATTCCCACCAAGATTAATGAGCGCAGAGGTTACTCCAAGCTCTTTTAGCTGCTCTATCACCAAGTCGGCAATATACCCTTTGGCAATACAACCAAGGTCGATTCGCATTCCTTCTTCAAACAGAAAAATCGTCTGACTCTCTTCATTCAGTTCGACTTTCGTTGCATCGGTCAGTTGCAGTTTGGCATTAATCTCTTCATCCGTTGGTACTCGTGCATCACTAAAGCCCACGCGCCATGTCTGAACAACTGGGCCAATCAAGATATTCATCCGACTTCCCGCAGCTAAACTGTTTTCCAGTCCTATTTTTACTAAATGAAAAATCTCTGGATGAACACAAACTGCATGTTTCCCCGCTGCCAAATTCACGGCCATTAGCTCTGAAGTTGGGTCATTCGCGCTAAAACGATGTTCATATCGCTTCAATTGCTCGAAAACTTCAGCCAATAAACGCTCGCCTTCTGGATGCGCAATTTTCAATTCGATGACGGTTCCCATCAATCGAATGGTACCTGTATGATACTGTTCCAAAACTGCCATTTCTCCTAAACGAATTTTGTGATAAAAGTCACAGAAACGCCTACACAAAAGCGTTTTCTACTCCTTATTTTGAATGTAACACAGTGGAAATTAAATTTCAAGAGCGCAGGCCCATTCTTCCCAATAAAAATATGCATAAGAAAACTATTCTCATGCATATAATCCTTATTTATTAAATTTTATTTACAGGCTCCCTTTTGAATTTTTTTGTACAAATAACACTCTTCCAAAGCACCAATAAGCCGAACCCTGCTCTTTATGAGAAGCAATAAAACTTATTACTAAGTTTGGTAAAGTTCACTAAGTCGAGGGACGAAAAAAAGCCCCCCTACTTTAACAAGCACTAAAAAGCCGAATCCGGTCCTTTATGAGAAGCAATCAAACTTAATTCGAGCTGATATAGAGTTCTGGTTTTCTCGAGGGACTACAGAAAAAGCCCTTTGGATTCTATAATAACAACAATAGCGACTAGTAACCGATGCGAATTAGATTCTCTTGAAAATTTATTTTCTAGAGAATCTTTGAGGCTCGGTAGGCGTAAGACCTAGGCTTACGCCGGTACAGCTGTTGTCGTTATTATGAAGATATCCAAAGAGCTTGAATGTAGTCCCTACGGGACTCCCATTAAATCTTTTTAACAAACTCAGATTTAAGTTTCATTGCGCCAAAGCCATCTATCTTACAATCGATATTATGATCGCCTTCCACGATGCGAATATTCTTCACACGTGTTCCTTGCTTAATATCTTTCGGAGCGCCTTTCACTTTTAAATCTTTGATGACTGTTACAGTATCGCCATCTTGTAATTTATTTCCGTTTGCATCGGTGGCTACTGGGCCTTCTTCAACTTCTGAACCTGGTTCCCATTCATACGCACATTCTGGACATACTAGTAATACGCCATCTTCATATGTGTATTCTGAACCACATTTAGGGCAATTTGGTAATGACATTTGCTTTCCTTCTTTCTTTTAAAAATTCGTCTTAACGACGTTTACGAATCATATCTAAAGGTTTCACTGGCTCAGATACTTTCATCTTGCAGATCATCATCGCATGAGGAGCTGCTTCGATTTCTTCGCCATTTTCATCCCACAATTGTGTTAATGCTTCTTCGTGGTGACGCATTCCTGGTCCGTAGAATTCGATATGGTCTCCAACCTTGAAGTTATTACGTTGTTGTACTGTTGCCATTTGAGTTTCTGGATCATACTCAAGTACTTGTCCAACGAAAGCATATTGAGGAATTTGACGGCGTGGGCCAAATAATTGTTCTTCTTCAGTTGGAATTTGGTAGTAGAATCCAGTTGCTAACTCACGTTGCGCTGCTTTCCATAACTCGTCAATCCATTCTTGTTTACATACATAGTTATCTGGATCTTCGCAGTAAGAATCTACCGCTGCACGGTAAACGTTCGATACTGTTGAAACGTAGTGGATTGATTTCATACGACCTTCAATCTTCAAGCTATCTACACCAGCTTCGATTAAGTCTGGTAAGTTTTGAATCATTGCTAAGTCAACGGCACTCATCGAGAATTTCTCTTCGATTCCTTCTTCACCAGCACCGACCATATTCTTTTCGCCGGCAAATGGCATATCGAATAGACCATATTTCCAACGACAAGACTGCGCACATCCACCACGGTTGGCATCACGATGCACCATGTGGTTTGATAATACGCAACGTCCTGAATAAGAAATACACATTGCACCGTGGATAAACGCTTCGATTTCTACATCCACTTTTTCTTGCATTTCTTTGATTTCGTCCATTGACACCTCACGCGCTAACACGACACGTTCTAACCCTTCGTCTTTCCAGAAGTTTAGCGTTTCGTAGTTGGCTGCTGAAGATTGTGTTGATAAATGGATTGGTAATCCTGGCGCTTCTGAGGCACAAATATCCATTAAGGCCATATCACTGATGATGGCTGCATCGATACCGATGTCACGAACTGTACGGAAGAATTCTCCCGCTCCTTTTTCGTCACCTTCGTGAGTCACCATGTTAGCGGCAATATACACTTTTGCGTTATGTGCATGGGCAAAATCAACGGCTTCTTTCATTTCTGCAAAGTCGAAGTTTCCTGCACGGCTACGAAGTCCATACGCTTCCCCACCAAGGAAAACCGCATCTGCTCCGTAAAGAATAGCTGTTTTTAGTTTTTCAAGAGTACCCGCTGGAGCAAGCACTTCAGGTTTTTTCAATATCTTTCTTCCCATTTGACTCTCTCCTATTTCACATCTTCTGGATTTAATAAGTAAAATCCTGCTTCTAGGCCACGAACTTTTGGATGGTGTGCGCGCACTTGTAATTCAAGACTTGCGCTCTTCTCAGGAGTCCATGTACCTGCTTCGATTTCATTACGAGCATTCACGAATAATTTCGCAACTTCCACGAAATCTTGACCAGGAGCAAGAACTCCGTCTAATTTCCATTGTGGAATGCCCATTTCTGTTAATTCTAACAAATATGGTGCAAGAGACACGTCGTTATTCGCGAAAATATGCGTTCCGTTAATGTCTTCGTAGATTGAATAGTGAGAATCTTCATCAGCAGGTTCTGATACGAATAAACCGCGACGTTTTTCAACAGATTCTTTTTTCTCAATATAGTTAAAGTAGTTATTTAACAGTGGGCGTTTTGAATGATGGATACAAGTTGCTCCGTACACTAAAACTTCGATTGGAATTTCTACACCTGCTGCCAAGATTTTCATCTCTTCACGAGGAATTTCACGCGCAATTACCGCACCAACGGCACCACGTTTTCCCCAGAAGTTAATTTGACGACTACTTGTTACTAAAACCGCTGCATCATAGCGATAATGAATTGAGTACTCAGGGTTCTTCATAATTTGAACCACTCCTGGGTCTCCTACCGCGATGTTATCGACACCGATTTCCTTTAAAAATTTCAAATACTCAGGTACAAGCGCAATTCCTTCATTATGGAAAATCGCGTTTACAGCAACGCTCGCTTTCTTTCCATATTGGTGCGCCAATTCCGTTAATTCTTTTTGTTCCTCACGTGTAAACGACATAGGAAGGCGAAGTCCGAATTGGTCTTCCCCAAAATAGATCGTGTCCACGCCCGCTTCAAGCAAGTCTTTTGCTTGTTGGATGGATTCAACTGTTGCAATCAGCTCTATCATCCAAAGGCCCCCTTTGTTTTCTATTAAATTTATACTCATCTAGAGTATCATAAAATGGCTCATTTTTCTAATGTTGTATAGAAAAATAAACAATCCACCCTGCCAAAAGTGGCGGATGGATTGCTGTTTCTTATTCGATTTCTAATTGAATGCCAAATCCTTCTGGCAAAGCAGTAAATACTGCAATCTCAGATGGAAGTAAGTGCCCGATGACATTTTGGCGAGCGTCTTGTGGTAACTCAACTTTAGCAATTTCGATTTCGCCTTGGTAACGACCATACTGGCTATTCGCTTGATTGATTTCTCCAACGGTGCGGGTTGTTGTAGAAATCTCTCCGCCAAGTAAGGCCCAGCCGCGAGTACCGAGTATACGGTACACAAAATCACTAGCATCGATACGATCACGAAGAACTTTACCTGTTAATTCCACGGGTGCTTCTGCCTTTAGTGACACAAACCCTTCTTGGAATTCCTTCATGACTTTTTGAGTGGACTCGTTAATAAATGTATCTCCCACTAAAATCATATCAGTATGCGCCTTAATCAGTTCGCAAATTGCCAAGCGCGTATCTAATGTACGATGCGTTTCAACGGTTGGTAATCCCTCATGAAGTGGTCCTCTTAAAGGTTCATCACCTGGAATAAATGCCAGCACTTTCACACCAAACGCATGCAAATTTTGGTTAATCGTTGCAAATTTAGAAAGCGAAATCCCTGAGTACACTTTTGGATAATAATTATGACAAGCGATGATTTTTTTTGCAAATCCGAGTCGTTCCAATAGTTTGTATTCACGGTGCGTAAATGTTGAAGCATTCACGACTAGCGTAAACGCCTTACCGCAACGTTCAATAAACGCTTCGTCTCCAAATTCATCCAGACGTAAGTACGATAGCCCTGCTTTTTTCAGAGCTGCTATGTTTTCTTTGGTAAGATCTTTATGGGCGATGTCTGGTATTAAATCCACCTCGTATGAACGAGCGAGTTCCACAAGACGTGTCATATCCGAGATTTCTAGCGGATGTTCTGGTAACTGAAAAGAAGTGAAAGCCACGGTTTGACGCGCGGCTTTCATTTCTTCTAATACTTGTGTCACAACTTGTTCACCAAGATTGATATAGATGGAGCGCCCAAAAGAAATGTTTGCTCTATTTGTTTCCATATACTTCGTTAATACGATCCTCATCTACACCGAATAACCATGTGATGACAAAGCCACCGATGTAAGCTCCGACCATTGCAGTTAGGAATAACGCTTGTGTTCCAGGAACCATAATTAATGCACCGAATAATCCTGAAACCCCTTGAGATACAGTACCTAAGTGGAATAGAACAGCTAACATTCCTCCAAAGCCTGATCCTAAGCAGGCTGTTAAGAATGGTCTACCTAAAGGAAGTGTTACAGCGTACATCATTGGTTCCCCGATACCTAAGATACCAACTGGTAATGAGTCTCTTGTTAATTGTTTTAATTTTTTGTTCTTAGTCTTCAAGTATAATGCTAAACCTGCACCCACTTGTCCACCACCGGCCATCATTAAGATTGGTAATAGGTAGTTGATCCCTTGAGTTGGTCCTTCTGGATTGTTTAATAGGACATGGATTGGAGTTAACGCTTGGTGTAAACCAACAGATACTATTGGTAAGAATCCAGCCGCTAAGATATATCCTCCGAAGATTCCTAATTGTTCATATACGAAGTTTAATACTGTGTAAATTCCTTGAGTTAACGCAGCACCAGCAGGTTGAATGATTAATACTGATAAGAATGCACCAACGATTAATGTTAATAATGGTGTTAAGAATGTCTTCAACATGGTTGGGATTACTTTATCAATAGCGCGTTCTAAGTAAGCTACGACAATCCCCATCATTAATGCGGCTAATAGACCACCAGCACCTGGGTTGAATGGTTTATCAGTAAATGGCATCAACACTTGACCAGCATCTGTTTTTAAAAGAAGTGGCATTGTTGTAACGCCAAGTGACATACTTCCTGCGATTGCCCCAAGAATAGGAGTTCCTTTGAACTCACGAGCAGCATTGTACCCTACATATAAAGGTAAGAAGGTGAATAGCCCCCAACCCATTGTACGGATAGCTTGATACCACCATTCAAAGTTATATGCATTTTGTGTTGTTACGTTAATAACGTTTGAAATACCGTTAATTAAACCAGCTGCGATAATCCCTGGTAATAATGGTACGAAAATGTTAGCGATGTGTTCCAAGAAACGTTGAACTGGTCCATTATGTTTTGCTTTATTTTCTTTTTTATTTTCTTTTGCTAAATCAGCGGCATCTACTTCATCTACGCTGCCTAATTCAATTCCAGTTAATGCAGAAAATTCGCGACCAACTTCAGTCACTTTACCAGGTCCTAAAACGATTTGAACTCCTTGTTCACGTTCTACAACTCCTAATACTGAATCCACATCTTTTAATCCAGCGACATCCACTTTTGATGTATCTGCTACTGTCAGACGTAAGCGAGTCATACATGTAGCGTTGCTGACCACATTTTCCTTCTGTCCGACTTTACTTAAAATTTCACTTGCTACTTTCTTTGCATCCATTTTATTAAGCCTCCTTATTTTTCATTGCCTTGACAATATTCATCTGATTTGCCTGAAGCAGTTGTTCTGCTTCTTTTGCCGAAATATGATGTATTTGAGAGATAATAGCGACTTTTAAATCAAAATCATTTTCCTCAAGAACACGTCTTGCGTCTTCTGGAGAAAGATTTGTGATTTTAGAGAGAATATTGGTTGCTCGTTGTTTCAACTTTAGGTTCGTTGGTTGAACATCGACCATATATCCTTTGAAAATTTTTCCTACTTGAATCATTGCAGTCGTTGTAATCATATTGAGAATGATTTTTTGAGCCGTACCTGCTTTCATCCGCGTAGAACCGGTAACCACTTCTGGCCCAGTAATCGCTTCGATACCAACCGAAGCAATGTTAGAAATTAAAGCATTCGGAGAATTGGAAATCGCACCTGTGAAACATCCAACCTCATTGGCATAGGCAAGACCTGCTGCCACATAAGGAGTACGTCCACTCGCGCTAATTCCGATGACTACATCCTCTTTAACAAGATCCAAGTCTCTTAACTGTGCCTCGGCTAAGGTTTCATCGTCTTCGGCACCTTCAATGGCGTTTCGAAGAGCGTAATCTCCACCTGCAATCAGTCCCACTACCATCTCCGGTGATACACCGAATGTTGGTGGGCACTCGCTTGCGTCCAGAACACCAAGTCGACCAGAAGTCCCCGCGCCCAGATAAATCAGTCGGCCTCCTTTCTCGAATGCTTGTACAACACCTGCTGTCACTTTTTCAATTTCTGGAATGCACTGTTCAATCGCATCAGTGATTTTTCTGTTTTCGTCATTCATATAACGTAAAATCTCACGAATCGACTGCGTTTCAATATCCTTACTTCTGTCATTGACTTGCTCTGTCATCAATTTTGAAATGTCATCCATTTTCTCCACCTCCTCTTAAAAATTCCACTAAAATTCATAATGAAATCGTTTTTCTTAAACATATTATACAGCGTTGTAAATTTTATTTCAATACTGTATAATGAAATCGGAAACAATATTTCTCAAAAAGGTAGGGATTCCATGAAAAAGTTTTTAACAGCAACAGATAAAAAAATTGAAGAATTCATCTCAAAACATTCAGATGTCGTGCTTTCTTCAAGCATTCATGTATTGGCAGATGAAATTGGGGTTTCGTCTTCTTCTATTAGTAAATATATTAAAAAAATTGGGTTCCGTTCTTACTCTCGATTTAAGGTGAATTTAGCACAGCAAAACTCACAATCCATCGATGAACAAATCGATAAAGACGACTCTATCAAAACCATTCAATCTAAATTAATTAAGACGGTTACTCGTTCCTATGAGATGACGATTGAACTAATCGACGACGACACACTCGACCGCGTGATTGACTTACTCAAAAATGCGAACAAAATATACACTTTTGGGGTCGGCGCTTCAGGTCTAGTCTGCAGCGATATTTACTTTAAACTAAGCCGTATCGGTAAAAATATCGTCTACCACACTGACTCACACATCCAACTCGCAAGCCTTAGCAATGCTACGGAAAAAGACTTAGTAATCGGTGTCAGCTACTCTGCCAGCACAAGAGAAGTCAATGCAGCCTTTGAAATTGCTAAAGAACGTGGCATCCCAACCGTATCGATTACTGGACAAGGCAACGGCAATCTAGACGCTCTCAGCACCTATTGCCTCAAAGTTCCTCGCCACGAAAAATCGATTCGTTCCGCAGCCATTACCAGTCGTAACGACTCACTCTTCTTAGTCGACTTACTCTACTTAGGGCTTCTTCAAAAAGACGAAAGACGTGCTAACGACATTTTGGAAAGCAGCTACAAATTGACGCATCAGTTGAGAAAATAAAAACTTAACCACAAAAAAACTCGAAGCAAATTGATATGCTCCCTCTAAAGTAGACACTAAAAAAAGTAAACTACTTTAGAGGGGGTATTTT
>JABZYV010000033.1:0-21807 GCA_015264955.1 Streptococcus sp.
TAATGGAAGTGGCCGCGAAACGACGACACTTCTTCTCTTTTTATAAATTAGGCTTAGGCTTTGCGGAGGGTGAGGCCGAATTGTCTTGTTCGGATATGTTGGATGCTAAAGGCTAGTGCTGCATACAAGATTCCGAATAAGAGAACCATACCTAGATTCATAGCATAGCTTGAGAATTCTAGCGATGGGTTTTCGGTTGCAGTGATGACATAATACACTGGGAAGAATTTCGCGATGCTAATGGCTACTGGATTGAGCAACTCTAACGGAACGAAAATTCCTGAGATAAAGGATACTCCCATCCCCACTACCGTACTTGCTGCAGAATAACCATACGTGTTATCCCCGATAATGACCGAGCATAGGAATGCCAGTGCATAGGCTGTAAGTGCTGACGCGAAAGTGAGCATTAATGCCTTTGGAGCACCCGCACTCACATAGAAGCTTGGTGCCACAATAGCTACGAATAGTAAGTTGATTCCAACGATAATTCCAACGACCGTTAAGCCCCCAAGGAATTTTTCAATCATTACTTGATTTACACTCTTCATACCGATAATAATTCGTTTAGCGACTTCATCATTTTCAAGTAAGGCAAAGATTAATCCAAGCAAGAAGATAAATACTGAGATATAAACGAATGGTGTATACGCAAAGTAGATTTCACCAAATTTTGCATAGTAATCGTCATCCTTAAGTGCGGCGTCTTTTGAAATGACACTCACGGAGGCTTGCTCGCTTAAAATCTTATTCATATTTCCAACGCTAAAGTTGCCTTGATTTTTCAATACAACCGCATAGCGAATATAGGAATTAACGTACTCACGAAGGATATTTCCATTCAGCGAATTTCCAATTTCCATGTTGACAGCAGATTCCCCATTATTGATTCTTGTATCAACATCCGATGGAATCCAAAGTGCACCATCTACATCATTTCCATAGACAGCTTCTTTCATGCTGTTATCGCTATTGGTTGTGAGTGTGACTTTATGATCTTTTTGAAGGGAAGCAATGAGCGCGTTGATAATTTCGCTACTGCCATCTGATTCGTCTTTAATCAAGACTTTATATTGAGTATCTTTGAAACCTGTGACTTCGTTGTTTCCTAGCACTTGAGAAAGGCCCATTGCCATAAAGATGACTAGGAAAATAATCGCATATGATTTTAATCGATAAGCAAGTTTTAGAAAATATTTATAGACTATCATAACGTGTTCTCCTTAATCTCCATAGTGCACATCCAAGAAGTGCTAGTGTGTATGCGCCAAGTAATAAGTAGGTTCTACCAAGATTCGCACTACCTACAAGGCGATTTAATTGATAAAATCCTGTAACCATTAATGCGACTGGATTAAATTGGTTAAATCCTGGCATAAATGTATTGGCAAATCCTTTCATTGCCGTTCCCATCATTCCCGCAAGTGCTGAAAGGACGAGGTTTGTAATTAACGCGAAGATAATTCTTCCCTGAATGGTTAGTTTTTGATTAGTTCCAATAAGAAGCCCTGCTGCAATTCCGAATACATTTCCTAGCAACATGAGAAGGAGGCTTCCTGCCCAATCTGCAAATAGATTAATTTTCAATACTTGTGTCGTATAGACCAGCATGATTGCGTTTGACGCGATATTGAGTAATAAACCAATCATAAAGCAGTTGATTATGAGTTTGCCTTTGCTAAATGGGCTGCCCATAATCCGGCGCCCAATTGGCGATAAGTTTCCGTTTAAGTACGCTGCACAAACGACACCGCTAAACAACGAGTACATCGTAAAGCTGGCAATCGCTGTGTAAAATAACATCGTCCCCTGACTGACATCCGTTGTCTCCTGCGTCACCCAGCTCTTGTTAAAGTCGATAGATGCTGCGCCTTGTCCAAGGCTTTGTACTTGTTTGATTTGTGTCGCTACATTTTTCAAGACGCTTTGAGGAATCCCCATCGATTTACCTACAACCACGTCTAAGTTTTTTTCTACGAATCCGTCTGCTTTATCCTCTGTAACGAGAGCTTTCCCTGCTTCGTCGGAATCCACATCGATAATTTCGAAGTAATCTCCAGCTTGTTCAAATACATAGTGATACGGATTGTCGGCTGTCATAGCTACGCGAACCGTTCCCATGTCTTGTTCCATGATTCCTGAAAAGGATACGAAATACAGTGAAATCAAGATGATTGGATAAAGTAACACCCAGAACGAGAATGAAAAGTCTTTTAAGGCGTCTTTGGATAAATACGTAAATAGCTTTAAGAATGTCTTCATGAATCTCGAAGTCCTTTCCCTGTGTACGCAAGGAACACATCATCTAAGCTTGGCTGTTCACTGTATAAACGAACATAGCTTAAGTTCAATTCTTCAAGGGTGTTTGCCACGTGAAGTAAGTGATTCGTTCCTTGTTCGAAGTTAAATTTCAAATGATCTTTATGATGTTCTAAGACAAGAACATGTGGAATTTGTTTTAAGCGAGCCACTTGTTCTTCTGTTGGAACGGTTGAAAGTTCCACTTGGATAATTTCAGAAGTCGCGATCGATTTCTTCAACTCTTGTGAAGTGCCTGAAACAATGCTCTTTCCTTTATCCATAATCACGATGCGGTCACTTAATCCGTCCACTTCGTCTAGGTAGTGAGTTGTATAAATAATCGTGCTTCCTTGTTCGTTGAGTTTGCGAATTCCTTCTAAAATAAATGAACGACTTTGTGTGTCTACCGCAACAGTTGGTTCATCGAAGAAAATTAAACTTGGCTTATGCGCGATTCCGCAAGCGATGTTCAAGCGGCGTTTCAATCCACCACTCAATTTCTTTGGAACAAATTTGCGGAATTCTTGTAGTTCTACAAATTCGATAGCTTCTTGTACATATTGTTTACGTTGCTTTGGATCTGAAATATAGAGCCCACAGAAGAAATCAATGTTTTCTTCTACTGATAAATTATCTAAATACGCTAATTCTTGTGGAACAATCCCGATTTCACGTCGTACTTTACTTGATAATGGGAACTTGCTTTCTCCAAGAACCGTTACCTCACCGCTATCAAAGGTTAAAAATCCTAACATACAGTTAATCGCTGTTGTCTTCCCACATCCGTTTGGCCCAAGAAGCGCTAGAAGCTCTCCTTTACGAATTTCAATATCAAAATGATTTAATGCCATTAGGTCTTTGTATCGTTTTACAAGACTCTTTACTTGAATACTGTTTTCCATGTCCTCACCTCATTAATTGTTTTTACACTCTTAGTATATCGACCACGCTTGTCACAAACTAGTGTCAAATGTCGTTAGTTCTATATGACATTTGTCATAAATAGCTAGATATTTCTCCTTATTTGGGCTACACTGAAGAAAAGACGTTTTGGAGGTGAGAATCGTGCGCACGTTTTTAGAGAAGTTGATGTTCTTTAGTTTGATTAGTATGTATTTAATGGGACAACATACAGAAGTCTTTACGATATTTCTAGGACTATGTATTTTCATTTTGTCTCTATCCATAGAAGTTTTTGAAAATAGTTGGATTCAACGCATTTCCCTAGTGATATCTGGTGCTTTATGCATCTTCTATCCTGAAACGGGATTGTATCTTTCGATTTTCATCATGCATGCTGCACAACTATTCGGACTCCCAGGAGCTTTTGCCGGCGTCATCCTTTTACTGCGACCAGATTTATTCACATTAATATTGTCGGTCATTGGAACGTATCTTATTTTACGTAGTCGCTATGATAAAGAATTTCGTACGAAGAGTCACCATATTCAAGACAACTTAGAGCATGAACGACTCCTCCTATTGCAACGACAACAATTTAGCCAAGAAGAAACGTTGAAGCAAATGGAGGTCGCAACCCTTAAGGAACGGAATCGTATTTCTCACGCCTTGCACGACCAAATAGGACATACGCTCAGCGCTTCAATTATGCAACTGGAGGCCTTACAAATTATCACCAATGAACCCGTTGTCGAGAAGAAGTTAGAACAAGTCTCCGGAATCCTTCAAAACGGGATGGACGAGATTCGAACAACGATTCATCAGCTTTACGATGACTCCTTCCTACTCTCCCAAAAGATGGACGAGATTCTTCACCCACTTGAAGAGAAGGCGCAAGTCAATTATCAAAATACGATTTCGGATGAAATTCCAATCGGATTGAAATACGACATTCTTACTATCTGTAAAGAGATGGCAACGAACTTTATGAAGTATTCAAACGGAAATCAAATCCAATTATTTTTACTAGAACAAAACAACTACTACACGATTCAATATAAAGATAATGGGAATGAGACGAGTAACGATACCCCGGGAATGGGCTTAACTATGATGAAAGAACTGGTAGAGAAACATAAAGGGGTTATGACATTACAAACAAAAAACGGATATGACATCTTTATTCGCATCCCAAAACAGGAGGTCAAACATGATTAAAACAATTCTAGTCGATGACGACTTTCTAGTGCTTCAAGCGCTCGAGACAATTCTGTCTGTTCAAGACCATATCGAAGTGGTCGGAACAGGTCAGGACGGACGAGATGCGGTGGAACTGTATAACACTTATCAACCGGACTTAGTCTTGATGGATATTCGTATGGAACCTACTACCGGAATCGAAGCGGCAGAGACGATTTTAAAAGATTTTCCTGACGCAAAGATTTTATTCCTCACGACCTTCCAAGACGACGAGTACATCACAAAGGCGCTCTCACTGGGTTGCAGAGGATATTTATTGAAGCAACATATTAAAGGTATTCTTCCAGCCATCGATGCCGTCATGAATGGCCAAATCGTTTATGACTCAACGATTGAAATGCCAGTAAAGAAAACCTTTGAGAAGAAATCGAGCGCTCATTTAAGCGAACGCGAAAACGAACTGCTCTATCTCGTTGCAGAAGGCTTCAACAATAAGGAAATCGCCGAGAAGATGTATCTCAGCGAAGGAACGGTAAGAAACTACTTATCTGCCTTACTCGAAAAGTTAGAGTTACGAGATCGTACACAACTAGCTGTTTATTACTATAAAGAACTATAAGAAAACAAGCACCTCAAGTTGAGGTGCTTGTTTTTTGCAAGTAATTCACTTGTGAATATTTATTTCCAAAATTTTCCAAGAAACGGTAAATTTTGTGCATAAAAAAAGCCCTCAATTACTGGGGCTTTAGGTCTTTAAAAGTTAACTAAGCGTTGTGCCATGTCTAATTCATAAGCACGAACTTCACGTGGTAAGAAGCGACGAATTTCGTCTTCGTTGTACCCTACTTGGAATCTCTTTTCGTCCAACATAATTGGGCGGCGTAGTAATCCTGGGTTGTTTTGAATTAATGAGAATAATTGATTTAATGGAACTTCATCCAAGTCAATTTTTAATTCTTGGAATGCTTTTGAACGAGTTGAAATAATCTCTTCCGTTCCGTCTTCAGTCATTCGTAGGATGTTTTTAATTTCGTCAATTGTTAATGGTTCTGAGAAAATGTTTCTTTCTGTGTACGCGATGTTATGTTCTTCTAACCACGCACGAGCTTTGCGGCAAGATGTACAGCTAGGTGATGTATATAAAGTAACCATACGTCGATGTCCTCCTCCTCTAAAGTCTTCTGTCATATCTACGTGTATTATTATATATGATATATACAAAAAAATCTATATGATTTTTGGATATTTTTTAGATTTTCACAAACTTTTTTCACTTTTGATGAAAAATTTAATGTTTCATAATATTTTCACTCGCTTTCATTTCGTGATTGTGTCTTCAACAGAAAATCTCTGAATTCACAAACGTTGAAAACAGTTGTAACTATTTTTTCATGAAAATCCATTAGAAATAAGGTATAATAAAACTAACAAGTTTAAGGAGCACTTATATGTCTAAAAAAAGAATTTTCTCAGGCGTACAGCCTTCAGCCATCCCAACTATCGGGAACTATATTGGAGCGATGAAAAACTTCGTTGCTTTGCAAGATGAGTACGATTGTACTTACTGTATCGTAAACCAACACGCGATTACCGTTCCACAAGATCCAAAGAAATTAAAAGAACAAACACGTTCACTTGCAGCACTTTACCTTGCGATTGGTCTTGACCCTGAAAAGTCAACGATCTTCGTACAATCAGAAGTTCCTGCACATGCACAAGCTGCATGGATCGTTCAATGTAATGTCGGCGTTGGTGAATTAGAACGTATGACACAATACAAAGATAAATCTCAAAAACAACAATCAGTTTCTGCTGGTTTATTAACATACCCTCCTCTAATGGTAGCCGATATCGTTTTATATAACGCTGAAGTGGTTCCAGTTGGAGAAGACCAAAAACAACATATGGAATTAACACGCGACTTCGTTGAACGTTTCAACAGCCGCTACGGAAATGGCAACCAATTACTTGTAATGCCAGAACCATTCATTCCAAAAGCTGGCGCACGTGTCATGAGCTTACAAACGCCAACGAAGAAAATGAGTAAATCAGATGCCAACGTAAAAGAATATATCAGCATGCTCGATGAACCATCTGTGATTCGCAAGAAAATCAAGAGCGCGGTAACAGATTCAAGCGGCGTGATTGAATTCGACCCAGCTGAAAAACCTGGCGTATCAAACCTATTAACAATCTTCTCTGCTTTCTCTGGTGAAAGTATCGATTCACTCGTTGAACGCTTCAAAGGCGTTGGTTACGGCCAATTTAAAGAAGAATTAGCTGACGCAATTATAGCAGTCATGGAACCAATCCAAGAACGCTACTATGAGCTATTAAAATCAGATAAGTTAGATGAGATTCTTGATGAGGGTGCGAAGAAAGCGAACGCAGTGGCAAGTAAGACGCTACGCAAGATGGAGAAAGCGGTTGGCTTAGTGAGATAAACTATTTTTAATTGATGAGATCCATTCATTTAGAATGGGTCTTTTTTGATTATCAGAAAAACATCAGTTTTATATTGAAAGAGTCATAGTGGGACACCGGTTCGAGCCTTTCGTCTCTCCCCTTTGAAGCTTCAAAGGTGGAGTAAGGATTTCATTCCTAACTCCACCTAATTCACATTCAATGTGATTCCCCACTATTCTTTCAATAAACTGATGTTTTTTCTGATAATCAACAACCCATCTATAAGGTGAATCGCTAAAAATTGTTTATCTCCCATCGCTGAAGGGAAAAGGTGCAAAAATAAAAAACGCTAGGACAATCCTAGCATTTTCTATCGTTTGCTATTCTATAACGAGCAGGCCGGCACCAATGATTCCATTATCCCCCTTAATGGTTGATGCTTGGATATGCTCCAGAATATGTTTTTGTTCGTGATGAAGGAGTTCTGCCAACTCTTCTTTCACGAGTTCTATAAAGTCTGGGTTGTAGTTTGAAACACTACCTCCGAACACAATGGTTTTTGGATCTAGTAAGCAGACCATTCCATGAAGAACACTTGCTAATCCCATAGCTGTTTCTTCGATGATACGGCAAGCCGCTTCCTCACCATTGCGCCATTTATCAAAGACGTCTTTCGTTGTTAATGTCTCGTCTTCGTAAATTTCGCGTCCTGTACGCTCGATTCCGACACCCGAACAAGCCACTTCTAACGCTTCGAGACATTCAAAGTAAGGCACTTTGACAAACCCAATTTCGCCTGAGAAACCTTCCCCGCGTAAGATTGTATTATTGACGATGTTGGTGGCTGCGATTCCTGTTGATACCGTTACGTATCCAAACATGTCTGTAGGTTTTAGATTGAGTAATCGATATTCTGCATAAGCCGCTACTTTAACGTCATTATCGATTTTCACCGGTATGTCTCCGTACGTTTCCTTCAATCTTTCTACAATTGGAAAATTAGCCCAAGGTATATTGTTTTGGAAAATCGCTACCCCGTTTTCCACATCTACCTTCCCTGGTAATCCAACACCAATCCCATACGTATCTTGAATGCGTAAATCATTATCATTGAGCACTTTATCCACCAGTTGGACCACACCCTGATACAAACTTTCGGCACTCGCTGTTTGGCTTGGGCTTTGTGAACGACTAACGATCTCCCCATTCTCGTTAATCAACGCAACCGCTACCTTCGTTCCCCCAATATCAATACCAACCGCGACTTTCATCAAAATCCCTCCGTTCATTATGATTTCGCTTTCATAATTAGTTTACACCGAAAATCGCATTCTGGCTTTCCCTATCTTGTTCTATACTATAACTATTTTGCTGTCTTTCGCACAGTTTGAAAAATGATAACTGTTTTGATAGCCGTTTTATGATAGTGGATTTTGTGATGGGGCACCGCCAAGAGCCTAGGTCTCTTGGTCTTTGAAGCTTCAAACGCGGAGTACGAAAATTATTTCTACTCCGCGTAATTCACATTCAATGCTATCCCCCATCACTCATTCCACTATAACGGCTATCCACGGTTATCATTTTTCAAACGTCCTCTTTAACCTCTTCTCTTCACTGGCAAAAATTGGGTGCTTATTCACCAAGGATACGATACCAAAATATCCGTTTATAATGGAAATGGTAGTGAGAAGTGCATCGGATGTGAATTAGAGGGAGTTGCGAATGTATTCGCTACTTCCTCTTTGAAGCTTCGAAGCCGAGAAACCTTAGGCTCGAGGCGGTGCCTCACAACCATGTCCATTATGTAAAAACGGATATTAAACAGGTATCGTATCCTTTCAACCTTCGGTTGAAGCCTTCAATTTTTGCACAAAAAAGGAGGGGAAGCAAATCTGCTTCCCCTCCCTAAATTCCTAGGAATTATTTGTTTTTCAAGTTGTAGAACGCTGATAGACCTTGGTAAACAGCTAAGTCACCTAATTGATCTTCGATACGTAATAATTGGTTGTATTTAGCAATACGGTCTGTACGGCTTAATGAACCAGTCTTGATTTGTCCAGCGTTTGTTGCAACTGCGATGTCAGCAATTGTAGCATCTTCAGTTTCACCAGAACGGTGTGAAACAACTGCAGTGTAACCAGCTTTTTGAGCCATTTCGATTGCGTTGAATGTTTCAGTTAAAGTACCGATTTGGTTAACTTTGATTAAGATTGAGTTTGCAATACCTTGTTCGATACCACGAGATAAGATTTCAGTGTTAGTTACGAATAAGTCGTCACCAACTAATTGAACTTTACCGCCTAAGCGTTCAGTTAATAGTTTCCATCCATCCCAGTCATTTTCGTCACAGCCGTCTTCGATTGTGATGATTGGGTATTTTTCAACTAATTCTGCTAAGTATTCAACTTGTTCAGCTGGAGTACGTTTAGCACCTTTTTCGCCTTCGAAGATTGTGTAGTCATATACGCCATCTTTGAAGAATTCAGATGAAGCACAGTCAAATCCTAAGTAAACATCTTTACCAGGTTCTAGACCTACTTTTCTGATTGCTGCTAAGATTGTTTCTACAGCATCTTCAGTTCCTTCGAATGTTGGAGCGAAACCACCTTCGTCACCAACTCCAGTTACTAAACCACGGTCGTGTAAGATAGCTTTCAATGCGTGGAATACTTCAGCACCCCAACGTAAAGCTTCTTTGAATGTTGGCGCACCAACTGGTAAAATCATGAACTCTTGGAATGCGATTGGAGCATCTGAGTGAGATCCACCGTTAACGATGTTCATCATTGGTGTTGGTAATACTTTAGTGTTGAATCCGCCTAAGTATTGGTATAAAGGTTGATCTAAGTAGTCAGCAGCTGCGCGTGCTACAGCGATAGATACGCCTAAGATTGCGTTAGCTCCTAATTTACCTTTGTTTGGAGTACCATCTAATTCGATCATTAATTTGTCGATCGCCATTTGCTCACGAACATCATAACCTAAGATAGCTTCAGCGATAATGTTGTTCACATTGTCAACTGCTTTTTGAACTCCTTTTCCTAAGTAACGAGATTTGTCGCCGTCACGTAATTCAACTGCTTCGTATTCACCAGTTGAAGCTCCTGAAGGAACCATACCGCGTCCGAACGCTCCGCTTTCTGTGTAAACTTCAACTTCGATAGTTGGGTTCCCACGTGAGTCTAGTACTTCTCTTGCTAATACATCTGTAATAAATGGCATGATTTATTAACTCCTTTAATATTTATTTTGTACGTTATTATTTTAATCGAAAATCATCAGACTTTCAACCTTTGATAAGGTTTTCTTTATTTTTCGATTAATGATTCACCAGTCATTTCTTCTGGTTTTTCCACATTTAGTAAATCAAGCATAGTTGGAGCAACGTCTGCTAAACGTCCACCCTCGCGTAATGTTACACCTTTCTTCGTAACAATCACTGGTACTGGTACTGTTGTATGTGCAGTATGTGGTGTTCCTTCTGGTGTAATCATTGTTTCTGAGTTACCGTGGTCAGCAAAGATAATTGCGCTACCGCCTTTTTCAAGGATGGCGTCAACAACTTTACCTAAGTTTTCATCCACTGCTTCAATCGCTTTGATTGTTGGTTCTAACATTCCTGAGTGTCCAACCATATCTGGGTTTGCGAAGTTTAAGATGATGGCATCATTTTCATCATTGATGATTGAGTTGTATAATGCATCTCCTACTTCATAAGCACTCATTTCTGGTTTCAAGTCGTAAGTTGCAACCTTTGGAGAAGGAATTAAAATACGGTTTTCGCCAGGGAATTCTTCGTTACGTCCACCATTCATGAAGAATGTTACGTGTGGATATTTTTCAGTTTCGGCAATACGTAATTGTGCTAGGCCTGCTTTAGATAACACTTCACCAAGAACGTTTGTCATTGGAATTGGTGGGAATGCAACTTCTGCATCCACGCTTGGGTTATATAAAGTCATTGTCACAAATTTAACGTTTGTAGCACGTGCACCACGGTCAAAGTTTGTCCACTCTTTATCTGTGAACGCATTTGATAATTGGATTGCACGGTCAGGACGGAAGTTGAAGAAGATGATTGCATCGTTGTCTTCTACTTTTGCCACTGGTTTGCCATCTTTAACGATTACTGATGGAATAACGAATTCGTCTGTAACGTCTTTAGCATAGCTATCTTCGATCACAGCTTGTGCGCTTTCGAATTGTGGGCCTTCGCTATGAGCAATTGCATCATAAGCTAATTTCACACGTTCCCAACGTTTGTCACGGTCCATTGCATAGTAACGACCTGAAACTGTTGCGATTTCTCCAACGCCTACTTCAGCTAATTTGTCTTCTAATGTTTTGATGTAAGAAGGACCAGCTTTAGGGTCTACGTCACGTCCATCCATGAATGCATGAATGTACACTTTGTCGATTCCTTTTGCTTTAGCTGTTTCCACTAATGCTAATAAGTGGTTGATGTGGCTGTGTACCCCACCATCAGATAACAATCCGAATAAGTGTAATGCAGAGCCATTTTCTTTTACGTGGTTAAATGCACCGTTTAATGCTGGGTTTGATTCGAATTCGCCTTCTTGGATTGCTTTGTCGATACGAGTTAAGCTTTGGTAAACGATACGTCCAGCACCGATGTTTGTATGACCTACTTCTGAGTTCCCCATTTGGCCATCTGGTAGACCTACATCTAATCCAGAAGCTTTTAATGTTGTATGAGGGAATTCGTTATAATAACGATCAAAATTTGGTTTTTTTGCTTGTGCAACGGCATTACCTTCAACCTCTGGTCTCCATCCGAACCCATCTAAGATAATGATTGCAACTGGTGATTTTGCCATTATTTTACTGCCTCCAATAAAGCTAAGAATGAATCTGGTTGTAAGCTTGCTCCACCTACAAGAGCTCCGTCCACATCTGGACAAGCCATGTATTCAGCAATGTTTTCTGGTTTTACAGATCCACCGTATTGAACGCGAACTTTGTCAGCAACTTCTTGACCGAAGTCAGCTGCTACAACGTCACGAACAACTTTACACATTTTTTGAGCGTCATCTTGAGATGCTGATTTACCAGTTCCGATAGCCCAGATTGGTTCATAAGCAATCACTAATGATGATACTTGCTCGTTTGATAAACCTTTCAATGCTGCAGAAACTTGTCCGCCTACGAATTCTGAAGCTTTTTCTGCTTCGTAAGTTTCTAAAGTTTCACCACAACAAATGATTGGTGTTAAGCCGTTTCTGAAAATAGCATGTGCTTTTTTGTTGATATCTTCGTCAGTTTCGTGGAAATACTCACGACGTTCTGAGTGGCCAATCACTACGTAGTGCACGCCCATTTCAGCTAATACTTTAGGTGAAGTTTCACCAGTGAAAGCACCAGCATCTTCGAAGTAGCAGTTTTCAGCAGCTACTTTTAATTCTGATCCTTTCGCATATTCTAATAAAGTGACTAAGTCAACTGCAGGAGCAGCAATAGCACTTTCTACGCGTTCGCCTGAAGGTAATTTACCAACAACAGCTTCCACAAAAGCTTGAGTTTCTTTTGGGTTTTTGTTCATTTTCCAGTTTCCGGCAATAATTGGTTTACGCATATACACAACATCTCCTTTTAAATGTTTAAAATTATTTATCACTGATAGCAGCAACACCTGGTAGTTCTTTACCTTCTAGATATTCTAGAGAAGCTCCACCACCTGTTGAAATGTGAGTGAATTTGTCAGCGTAGCCTAGTGAGATTGCAGCAGCAGCTGAGTCCCCACCACCGATGATTGTAGTTGCGCCTTCTAGGTTAGCGATAGCTTCACATACACCGATTGTTCCTTTAGCAAAGTTTGGTAATTCGAATACACCCATTGGTCCATTCCATACAACAGTTTTTGCATCTTTTAAGTAGTTTGCAAATAATTCAACTGTCTTAGGTCCGATATCTAAACCTTCTTGGTCTGCTGGGATAGAATCTGAATCAACGATTGTAGCTACAGCATCGTTAGAGAATTCTTTAGCAACAACGTTATCGATTGGTAACACTAATTTGTCGCCAGCTTTTTCCATAATTTCTTTTGCTAATTCAACGCGGTCTAATTCTAATAATGAAAGACCTACTTCACGTCCCATTGCTTTGAAGAATGTGTAAGCCATTCCTCCACCGATAAGAACTTTATCTGCTTTGTCTAATAAGCTGTTAATAACACCAATCTTGTCTGAAACTTTCGCTCCACCTAAGATCGCCACGAATGGACGTTCTGGGTTATCTACTGCACCACCGATAAACTTGATTTCTTTTTCCATCAAGAATCCAGCAGCTGATTCTAATTGGCTAGCAATACCAACGTTTGAAGCATGCGCACGGTGAGCTGTACCGAATGCATCGTTAACGAATAAGTCTCCTAAAGAAGCCCAATATTTACCTAATTCAGGGTCGTTTTTAGATTCTTTCTTGCCATCTAAATCTTCGAAACGAGTATTTTCGAATAATAAAACATCGCCTTCTTTAAGTGCATTAATAGCAGCTTCTAACTTTTCTCCACGAGTTTCTGGAACGAAAGTCACTGGTTTTTCTAGCAACTCAGATAAGCGTTCTGCAACTGGACGTAAGCTCAATTTAGCTTTGTCTTCTTCAGATTTCACTTTACCTAAGTGAGAGAATAAGATCACTTTAGCGTTGTGATCGATTAAGTATTTGATAGTTGGCAATGCTTGAACGATACGGTTGTCGTCTGTAATCACGCCATCTTTCAAAGGAACGTTAAAGTCCACACGAACTAAAACTTTCTTTCCTTCAACTTGTAAGTCTGTAACGATTTTTTTAGCCATAAAATAGCCTCCTACATTTTTATTTGGAGCGAGTGCATTACTCACATTATGAAAACAGGGCGAGGAAGCGAATGCTTCCATCGCCCTGAGAAAATAGATACGATTAGCTAAATCTATAGTTTAAATTATAGTTTTGCGAAGTATTGTAAAGTACGAACTAATTGTGCAGTGTATGACATTTCGTTATCGTACCAAGCAACAGTTTTAACTAATTGTTTGTCGCCTACAGTCATTACTTTAGTTTGAGTTGCATCGAATAATGAACCATAAGTGATACCTACGATATCAGAAGATACGATTGGATCTTCAGTGTATCCGTAAGATTCGTTAGCTAATTCTTTCATAGCTGCGTTGATTTCTTCAGCAGTAACTGGTTTTTCTAAAACTGTTACTAATTCAGTTAATGAACCTGTTGGAACAGGAACACGTTGTGCAGCTCCGTCTAATTTTCCGTTTAATTCTGGGATTACTAATCCGATAGCTTTAGCAGCACCAGTTGTGTTAGGAACGATGTTAACTGCTGCAGCACGAGCACGACGTAAGTCACCTTTAGCGTGAGGTGCGTCTAATGTGTTTTGGTCACCTGTGTAACCGTGGATTGTTGTCATTAAACCTTCAACGATACCGAATTTATCGTTTAATGCTTTAGCCATTGGAGCTAAGCAGTTTGTAGTACATGAAGCACCAGAGATAACAGTTTCTTTACCTGTTAAAATGTTGTGGTTTGTGTTGAATACAACTGTAGGCACGTCATTTCCACCAGGTGCAGAAATAACAACGCGTTTAGCGCCAGCTTTTAAGTGTAATTCAGCTTTTTCTTTAGAAGTGAAGAAACCAGTACATTCTAATACGATATCAACGCCTAGTTCACCCCATGGTAATTCTTCAGGATTACGGTTAGCAAGTACTTTAACTTCTTTACCGTTAACGCGGAAAGCTCCATCTAACACTTCAACTTCACCGTTGAAACGTCCTTGAGTTGAATCATATTTTAACAAGTGAGCTAATTGCTTAGCGTCTGTTAAGTCATTGATTGCAACAACTTCTAATCCTTCCACATCTTGAATACGACGGAATGCTAAACGACCGATACGTCCGAAACCGTTAATACCAACTTTAACTGTCATATAGTTTTTCCTCCTAGGAATTTTTTATTTTTATTTTTTGCGGGTTGCCCCGTTCAAAACCAACTCTGATGTCTCCTTGTCAATCACAAACCAAGTGCGATCCACTGGAGCTAATTTGGCATATGCTTTTAAAGCATGTGCCTTCTCTGCGCCTTCCACAACGGCAATTGAATGTGGAATCGTAGATAAATCACTAAGATGCAGCCCTACTCGTGGGATTTTTAATACCACATTTCCTTCTGCATCGAAGAAACAACCGAACGCTTCGCCAATTGCTTTCTTCTCTTTTAACGTAGCCATTTGTTCTTGCGTGAGGCCACGTCTCTCTCCCATTATAATAGCACTTCCAACGCTATATAACAAACACTCCGCCTTTTTCATGAGACCTATCGTCTTTGCGACTGAAGGTTCTTGCATTAACGGTGCATATGTCGCCTGTTGGACATGTTCTGGAACGAATAACGCTTCATGATGAGCGCCAATTCCAGTCGCCATCTTCTCACTGACATTATTGGCTTGAATCACCATCGACCCAAACATTCCTCCTCTTGCAGGAACAATCGTTAAGTCTCGGTTCACTGAAATGTCTTTTGTGAATCCTTCGCTGACACGGACCATCGTTTGGCCCCCAGTGATGGCGATAATGGAAGTTCCAAGCGGTAAAAGGACATCCATAATCTCTTGTACCAACTCAGATGTTTTCGCCGGATCATCCACAACTTTTACATATTGAACGCCTAAGGTTTTAGCCACCTTATGTTCCACCAGACTCATCTGAATAAAGTTGTTTTTCAAATCATCCGACCGTTCTAATATAAATTCGCCAACTTCCGTGAGTCGCATCCCTGACCCTTGTACTTCAATCAGGTCTAAAGCTTTCATATCCTCACATTCATTACGTAGTGTGCGTTCGGACATCTGAACCACTTTTGCAAGGGCTCTTCGTCCAATCGGTTGATACGTCGCGATGGCTTGTAAAATACGGAATCGCGTTTGAAGAGCGACTCTGCTTTCTGGAACTAATAAATGAGATAGATTAAGATAATTCATCGAAACCTTCCTCCAATCGTTTCCAGATAGGGTCGTATATCGTCCCGCTTATTTCCAGTATCTTTGAATCCATATTTCTGAACACATTTATATTTTAACACAAAATAGCAGAAATGCAACCGTGCTCAGATTACAATTTGGTTAAGATTTATGAATTTTCGGGACTGATTTAGTCCCTCTCTACCTATTAACCTTTTCATGGCAGGTTTCTCCATCATCCATCACAAAAGAAATTTCTAAATGAGCTCCGACTTTTTGTGCCATCTCCTCTAAAAATAAAATTGAGGGATTATGGTGTCCTGAAACTAACCGAGACAAATGAGCTGGTTCTATCCCAACCTTTTCTGCAAACTCGGTACGTGAGAGTCCCGACACAAGTCTCAACTCTGTAATCCTTGCTGCCATTTCTTTTAGAGTGAAATCTAAATCTAAGTCTTTTTCGAAGTTCTCCCAATCCAATGACAAGCGTGCTATTGAACGCTTCAGATTCTGATCCATTTTTTAAAGCCTCCTCTTTAGTATATACAACTGGAATTTTCAATTTAGTCCGTGATTTATTCCCCCACATCTCGAGTATCGCTGGACTTAGCCCTTCCTTATCAAGCAGCTTAAGAGCCGCAAGCATTTTCACCTTTTCTTTATACGGTTTACTTTCTACAAACTCTAATGTCCTTGGGTCAATCTGATGCTCTATTTTCATATATTCCCCTCCCACTTAAACATTACCATATTTGGTAATTACCATATATGGTAATGTTGCTCTCTTCTTATACTTTTTTGCTCTCTTTTTAGAATAAACGAATTAAACCATTTTTCCTTTATACTCTGATTTTTTCCAAAACTTGCACTGTTTTCTAAAATTAGATACACTTAGAAAAGAACGTCGCCTTAGTGTAGTGGATATCACATGAGATTCCGGTTCTCATAACAGGGGTTCGACTCCCCTAGGCGGCTTACAATATACTCCACGCTACAAACATTGTTTTGTAGCGTTTTTTGATGCACAAAAAAGCCCCGAGATTTCTCTCGGAGCTTTTCGTCAAACTTTAGAACGCATCACCTAGGTGAGATTATTCTTCTTCGTCCTCTTTTTTCTTGCCAGTCGCAAGTAATCCTAAACCTGCAAGGAGTGACATGCTTGCTGCATTGAAGACTGCTGATAAGTCTTCCACACCTGTCTTAGGTAATTCTGGTTTACCTGGAGTTGGAGGTGTTTGAGGAGGTGTATTTGGTGTGTTTGGAGGAGTTACTGTGTTATTAAACTCAGTATCTTCTGGTAATCCAGCCACAGCCGTTAATACTTTACCGTCTTTCGCTACAGTTACAGTGACAGTCGCAACCATTGTATCGTAAGTTACGCCTTCTTCTGTTCCTTTCACTTCTTCAACAGTGTAAGTGTAAACTCCTTCTTCGCCTCTCTTGAATGTTAAAGCAGAGAATTTAATCTTACCGTCAGCGTCGTTTGTAACTGTTTCGATGACATTTCCATCTTTGTCTTTAAGTACAAAGCTGAATTCGCCATCTTTCAGTGGACGACCTTCAAGTCTCTTAGTGAATTCGAATTCCACTTTTGTTGGGATGTTAACAACACGAGTTTCAGTTGGTTTTTCTGGTTTTTCAACTGATTTCTTAGTTGGATCGTATTGGTGAACTGTTTGACTCGCAGTATTTTCGATATCTACGCCATCTTTAGCAGTTTCTTTGATTGTCGCAACAATATCAAATTTATAGTAGCGACCGAATGCGAATTTAGTAGTATCTAATACTTTAGTATCTTCAGCATCGCCTAAAGATTTCGTTAAATCAGCTTTAGAAGTTGCTGTAATTACGCCATTTTCAACTTTGATGTCGAATTTAGCAGTTACATCTTCACCAGTTACGCTGTCGTAAGCTTTAATATTCGCCACATCAACCGTTAAGTTTTCTTCATCGTAGTTATCTGTGATTCCTACTGATTGGATGTAATCTTTGTTGTTTGCGTCAAATTTAGTTGTATCTAACCAAACTTGGTAAACCACTTTGTCACCCTTCTTAAGTGTTGAAGTATTGATATTTTCAGCTTCGTTGTTGTCAGCTTTATCCGCATAAGGATCTGCTTTCGTATCTGTTACAGCATCTGTCAACTCAGCATCGTCATCCACTAACTTGTCGCCAGTAGTGTCGAATTTCTCATCCTTCACAACGAATTTCTTAGGTTGGAATTCAGGTGTTTCTGGAGGAGTCACTGTGTTGTTGAACTCTTTATCTGCTGCATCTGTTACTTTCGTTACAAGGATCTTAGCAGTTCCATCGTAAGAAACTTCAACAGAGATTTCAGCTTTCATTGTATCGTAAGTTACTGTCGCATCTGTTCCAGCTACTTCTTCTACAGTGTATTTATGAGTTCCTTCGTCACCCTTCTTGAATTCAATCTTACTGAATTTAATCTTACCGTCTTTGTCATTCTTCACAGTTTCAATTTCAGTACCTTCTGCATCTTTCAATACGAAGCTGAATTCGCCAGCTGCTAATTCGCGACCTTCAAGTTTCTTCGTGAAGTCAAATTCAACTTCGATTGGAACTTGGTTGACACGTTTTTCAGTTGGTTTTTCAGGAGTCTTAACTGTCTTAGACGTTGGGTCATATTGGTGAACGATTTGTGTTGCTGTATTTTCGATTTGTGAACCGCCAGCCACATCTTCTTTCACTGTTGCTACGATATCAAATTTATAGTAGCGACCGAATGCGAATTTCTCAGTATCAAGTACTTGAGTATCTTCTGCATCTCCTAAAGATTTTTGTAATGAAGCTTTAGATGTTGCTTTAATGACGCCATCTTCAACTGTGATGTCGAATAAATCAGTTACATCTGCACCAGTCTTGCTGTCGTATGCTTTCACGTTCGCTGCTTCAACTGTTAATTTCGCTTCATCGTAATCGTCAGTAATACCAACAGATTGGATGTTTTGTTTTTCAGTGAAGTTATTCGTATCTAACCATACTTGGTAAACTAATTTATCTCCACGTTTAACAGTCTTCGTATTTAAGTTTTCAGCTTCGTTGTTGTCTGTACCGTCCGCATATGGATTAGCATTTGTTTCTGTAACAGCGTCTGTTAACTCTTTATCGTCATCTGCTAACTTGTCGCCAGTAATGTCGAATTTCTCATCTTTCACAACAAATTTCTTAGGTTGGAATTCTGGAGTTTCTGGAGGAGTTACTGTGTTGTTGAACTCTTTATCAGGAGCATCTGTCACTTTTGTGATTAACGCTTTAGCTGTTCCGTCATATTTCACTTCAACAGTTACTTCAGCTTTCATCTTATCGTAAGTCACTGTTCCGTCTGTTCCAGCTACTTCTTCGATAGTGTACTTGTAAGTACCCGCTTGATCTTTGTTGTACTCGATTGCTTTGAACTTAACGTTTCCGTCTACATCGTTCTTCACAGTCTCGATTTCAGTTCCTTTGGCATCTTTCAATACAAATGTAAACTCATTTTCTTTCAACTCACGGCCTTCAAGTTTCTTAGTGAAGTTAAATTCTACTTCGATTGGAACGTTGATAACACGTTTTTGAGTTGGTTTTTCAGGAGTTACAACTGATTTGCTTGTTGGATCGTATTGGTGAACGATTTGTGTTGCAGTATTTTCGATATCTGCCCCACCAGTTACGTCTTCTTTTACAGTCGCGACAATATCAAATTTATAGTAACGTCCGAATGCGAATTTAGTTGTGTCTAATACTTGAGTATCTTCTGCATCGCCTAAAGATTTTTGTAATGAAGCTTTAGATGTTGCAGTGATTACACCATTGTTTACAGTGATGTCGAATAAATCAGTTACATCTGCACCAGTCTTGCTGTCGTAAGCTTTAACATTTGCAGCATCCACTGTTAATTTCGCTTCATCGTAATCATCAGTAATACCAACTGATTGGATGTTTTGTTTTTCAGTAAAGTTGTTTGTGTCTAACCATACTTGGTAAACCACTTTAGAACCACGTTTAACAGTCTTCGTATTTAAGTTTTCTGCTTCGTTGTTTGTAGTCTTATCAGCATATGGGTTTGCGTTTGTATCCGCAACTTCATCTGTTAACTCATCGTCGTCATCCATTAACTTGTCGCCAGTAATGTCATATTTTTCTTCAGATAAAATGAATTTCTCTGGTTTGAAGTTTGGAGCATTTGGAGGAGTTACTACGTTGTTGAACTCTTTATCTGGAGCATCTGTTAGTTTTGTGATTAATGCTTTAGCAGTTCCGTCATATTTCACTTCAACAGTAACTTCAGCTTTCATCTTATCGTAAGTAACTGTTGCGTCAGATCCAGCAACCTCTTCGATAGTGTATTTGTATGTTCCAGCTTGGTTTTTGTTGAATGCTAAAGCTTTGAACTTAACGTTTCCGTCTTTATCGTTCTTCACTGTTTCGATTTCAGTACCTTCTGCATCTTTCAATACAAAGCTGAACTCTTGGTCTTTCAACTCACGACCTTGTAATTTCTTAGTGAAGTTAAATTCTACTTCAACTGGAATGTTTACAACACGTTTTTGAGTTGGTTTTTCTGGAGTCTTAACAGTCTTAGATGTTGGGTCGTATTGGTTTACTACTTGAACCGCAGTATTTTCAATATCAGCACCAGGTGTTACATCTTCTTTCACCGTTGCTACGATATCAAATTTATAGTAGCGACCGAATGCAAATTTAGTAGTATCTAATACTTGAGTATTTTCAGCATCGCCTAAAGATTTTTGTAATGAAGCTTTAGATGTTGCTGTTACAACACCATTATTCACAGTGATGTCGAATTTATCAGTTACATCTTCACCTGTTACGCTGTCATAAGCTTTCACGTTTGCAGCTTCCACTGTTAATTTCGCTTCATCGTAATCGTCAGTAATACCAACTGATTGGATGTAGTCTTTGTTTGCTGCGTCAAATTTAGTTGTGTCTAACCATACTTGGTATACTAATTTGTCGCCACGTTTAACAGTCTTCGTATTTAAGTTTTCTGCTTCGTTGTTGCTTGCATCATCAACATACGGGTTCGCATTTGTATCTGCAACTTTATCTGTTAACTCTTTATCGTCATCCACTAGTTTATCGCCAGTTATATCGAATTTTTCTTTGTTTACGATGAATTTCTCTGGTTTGAACTCTGGAGTTTCTGGAGGAGTTACAGTGTTGTTGAACTCTTTATCTGTAGCATCTTTAACCTTAGTTGTAAGAACTTTAGCAGTTCCGTCATAGTTAACTTCAATGGTTACTTCAGCTTTCATTGTATCGTAAGTCACTGTCGCATCTGTTCCAGCTACTTCTTCGATTGTGTATTTGTGAGTTCCTACTTCTTTCTTACTGAATTCAAGTGATTTGAACTTAACGTTTCCGTCTTTGTCGTTCTTCACTGTTTCGATTTCAGTACCTTCTGCATCTTTCAATGCAAAGCTGAACTCTTGTTCTTTCAATGTACGGCCTTCAAGTTTCTTAGTGAAGTTGAAGTCAACTGTCACAGGAACGCTGATCACACGTTTTTGAGTTGGTTTTTCAGGAGTCTTAACAGTCTTAGATGCTGGATCGTATTGGTGAACGATTTGCGCTGCTGTATTTTCAATATCTGAACCAGCAATAACATCGTCTTTAACAGTTGCTAGGATATCAAATTTATAGTAGCGACCGAATGCGAATTTCTCAGTATCTAATACTTGAGTACCTTCTGCGTCTCCTAAAGATTTTTGTAATGAAGCTTTAGATGTTGCAGTGATCACGCCATTTTCAACTGTGATGTCGAATAAATTCGTTACTTCTGCGCCAGTCTTACTGTCGTAAGCTTTGATGTTCGCTTTGTCTACAGTTAATTTAGCTTCATCGTAGTTATCTGTAATTCCTACAGATTGGATGTTTTGAGCTGCAGTGAAGTTGTTTGTGTCTAACCATACTTGGTAAACCACTTTATCTCCACGTTTAACAGTCTTCGTATTTAAGTTTTCTGCTTCGTTGTTATCTGTTCCATCCGCATATGGATTAGCGTTTGT
>JABZYV010000034.1:0-21030 GCA_015264955.1 Streptococcus sp.
TCCCTGTTTTCTTCCCTTTTACGGTACCGGCTTGACGAATCGCACCCCCGTATAAGAGTAATTGTTCTGTAATCGTTGTTTTCCCAGCATCCGGGTGGGAAATAATCGCAAAGGTCTTGCGAGATTGTACTTCTTCTTTTAAGTGTGACATGAGTATCTCCTTCGTGTTTATTCTCAAGTATTATAGCCGATTTTCACGATTTTTAAAAGTTTAAAAACACCCTCTAGAAGGATTTGAGAAAGTGCGGTATACTTATAGACAGTAAAATGTCTTTCAGGAGGTCGCTCAATGTCGAAAGAATTACCCATTATTTATATTAGTTTAACCGGAAATACACATAACTTTGTCACACGTTTAAAGGATCACTTACGCTTCTTGGAGCCCTCTTTAAACGTGACACTAACCAATGTCAAAGACCTTGTTAAAGGCCAAGAAGACTACTTCAAAGTAGGCAAACCATTCGTTGCCTTTCTCCCAACTTACTTAGAAGGTGGAAATGGCGTGGATAATGGAGATGTGGAAGTCTTAACGAATCCACTAGGTGATTTCTTAGCCTATGAACATAATTACGCCCATTGCTTTGGTGTGATTGGTAGCGGAAATCGTAACTTTAATAAGCAATTCTGTCTCACTGCCCGTCAATATTCTGAGCGTTTTGGTTTCCCAGTGCTCGATGAATTTGAATTACGCGGAAGTAACCGCGATGTGGCGCGCATTGCTGCAATGCTTCTTGAAAAAATCTAAACACATAAATAGGCCCGTAGATCCATTCTGCGAGCCTTTCTTTTTATTTAAAATAGGTTTTGCATTTTTCACTAAAGCCAACTAACGCTTCTATTGTTGCAGGTTCCATCGCGGTATGTCCTGCTGCCTGTGCAAAGATGAGTTCTGCGCCGTCGACTGCTTGAGCGAGTTCAAACGCAGCACTAGGCAAGCAATCCACATCATAACGACCATGGACAATATGCATTGGAATCCCCTTGAAGGCATCTGCATGATTCAAGATGTAATTATCATCCTCCACAAAGCAATGATGGTAGAAGAAATGACATTCCATTCGCGCAATCGTCAGTGCTCCGCGAATCCCCGCTTCATCCCAGACAATCGGCTCATACGGAATCAATTTCACGAGGCCATGTTCCCACTCTGCCCAAGCACGTGCAGCTTCAAGACAAATCGATTCATCCTCTGAAGTCAGACGTTTGTAGTACGCATTCACCAGTTCTCCTTGTTCTTCAACAGGAATCGATGCTTTAAACTTCTCGAAGTTCTCTGGATAAAAATGAGATGCTCCATCTTGGTATAACCAATCTACATCGCTTTGACGACCAAGGAAAATCCCACGAAGCATTAATCCTACGACGCGTTCACGATGTGCAATCGTGTAATGTAAGGCCAGCGTTGTCCCCCAGCTACCACCAAAGACAAGCCATTTTTCAATCCCTAGTGCTGTGCGGATTTTCTCCATATCGGCCACTAAATCATGCGTGGTGTTTTCTTCTAAAGACGCAAACGGCGTACTTTTTCCACATCCACGTTGGTCGAATTGGATGATGCGATAGAACTCTGGATCAAAAAATTGACGATTCGCTGGAGACGATGCCCCTCCTGGTCCGCCGTGTAAGACAACGACTGGATGTCCTAATGGGTTCCCTGACTCTTCTACATAAATCGTATGCAAGTCACTCACTGGAATCATGTGTTCCTTGTAGATTTCGATTTCTGGATATAATTCTGTTCTCATTTCTTGGCTCCTTTAATCACTTCTTGTACTCTCTTTTGAAATTCAGGTAAGACTTCTTTTTCAAACCATGGATTTTTGGCCATCCATCTACGGTTTAGAGGTGACGGATGTACGAGCGGAAACATCTTTGGTAAATATTCTTTATACGCCTTGACCGTTTCCGTTAAGTTTTTCTTCTTTGTCTCTTTTAAATAATAATCTTGTGCGTATTTCCCTACAAGAATAATAAGTTCAATATCTGGCATTAAGGCTAGCGTTTCTTCATGCCATTTCTCAGCAAAACCCTTGCGCGGTGGAAGGTCTCCAGATTTACCTTTTCCTGGATAATAGTAATCCATTGGAACCACTGCAAATAAATCGGATTGATAGAAGAAATCTCGAGTTACGCCCATCCAGCTTCTTAAGTTGTCGCCACTTTGGTCATTCCAAAACAAGCGACTCTCTTGCGCTTTAATACCAGGCGCTTGCCCTACAATCAGAATTTTCGCTTTTCGTGGTGCAGAAAATAAAGGCGCTATGCCTTCTTTTGTATACTCTGCATTTTGAGGATCTGCTTCAATTTTTTTGATTAATTCATCTAATTTCGTCATATAAATTCCACCCTTCTCACTTAGCATACTCCGATAGTACTTCTTGTGCAAATGCTTCACGACTTCATGCAAAAAAACACCTAACCTCACGTGTGAGATTAGGTGCTTCCACGATTTTATTTTAAGCGCGGTGTTTTCAAAGTACGAGGGAGTGTTTTGCTTGAAAGCACTCGTGGTAATGTATGTGATTTTTCTTTTGATGCTGGACGGTATGAAACCGGTCTTGTAGCACGTGTATCAACATACATTTCTCTTGAAGTATTTGAACGACCTGAAGCCGATTGTAGCGCTTTTTTTGTTGCTTGTTTTTTCTCTTGTGAGCGAAGTTTTGGATCTGAAACTTTATTTCGCGGACGATATACACGTTGCGGTACAGCTTCTGTAGCGACTACTGGAGTGCTTGTGCCTTGTGCTCTAGCTGCAGGAGCATTCGCCCCATTTCTTTGAGCAGAACGCGTATTTCCAGTTCGAGCTCTACGATTATTCTTGCGCGCCTTATTTTGTTTTCCTTTAATTCCGAAGAAAACAGCGATGATAAGGACGATATAAAATATTCCCTTACCGAGTCCTTCACCAATTTTGTCCGTATCTAGTTGATCAAAGAAGTTATCAATCTGATCAAAGATATCTTTGCTTTCAGAGCCTTTTGAGTTCCCTTTCGAGTCACTCGCGTTTGAACTCTTTTCGTTTGAGTTTGTAGCTTTCTCAGCCGTAGTAGTTTCCACTTTGTCCTTGGCATTTGCTAAGTCTTCTAAAAATTTTGTTCGTTCTTTGTCAGTTGCCGTGAATTGAAACGCTTTTGTGACTTTCCCATCTTCGACATGAAGCAGATCATAATAGATAACATTGTGGTCTTCAATGGTCTCAACAAATGATTGAACTATGAGGCTATTATCTGTATCTTGATATACGTAAAGTCGAATACCGCCCTTTCCTGTTGGAAGGTTTTTAATTTGAACGGGAACTTTAATCTCTTTATATTGAGGATTATTATAAGTCAACTTAATCGTCACTGTCGCATTATAATCTTCCCCATCCACAAAGTTGATTTTTTGTTCAAAGGCGCCTTGTATCTTCATCTTTGTGGTGTCTACTGGTTGTTGAGTTTCAGCATTGACTGTTGAAACACGTGCAAAGGTTCCTACTAACAATAAAGTGGCAATCAGTACCGCAAGCCATTTCAACCCAAAGAAAGATTTGTTAGCTTGTTGTTTCATGATTATTTACCTGCTTCGTCCCAAACTTTACGTCCTGATGCTAATGAAGCAATGTTTTCAGCGATTTTTGCGTTGTTTTGACCGTCCATTAATACAACTGTATTGTTTGGACCTTCAGCAAGAGCTTTTTTAGCGTCGATTGCTAAGTATTCTAACGCAGCAGCATTTAAGTTAGATTCGTTTAATGCATTGTTGATAGCTGTTAATTGAGCAACAGTTGCTTGAGTGTCAATTGCGATTTTTTCAGCATGTGCACGAGCATCTGCTAATAATTTGTTGTTTTGAGTTCTTGTATCCATTTCAACTGTTTTTTGACGAGCGTCAGCAGCGATTAACGCAGCATCACGTTCACGGTCTGCAGTGATTTGTTTGTTCATCGCTTCAACGATGCTTTGTGGAGGAATTACTTCACCGATGTTTACACGGTCGATTGTAACCCCGTAAGAGTCTGTTTTACCGAATACACGTTGGTTTAAATCAGTGTTGATTTTGTTAGTACCACCAAGAATTTCAGCCATTGTCATTGTACCGATAATGTCACGTAATTCGTTTTGGATATCTAAAAGTAATAATCCTTCTGGGTTTGTGTTTCCATATAAGTATTCTTCAAGATTATCTACGTGGTATTTAGCTGAAGCGTCAATTGTTAAATTAACGTTGTCTTTTGTGATGATTTCTTGAGGATCTAAGTCTAATGAACGTTGACGCATATCCACAACGTAAGCAATGTTACGAATGATTGGTGTTACAAAGTGTAACCCTGGTCCTAATTCTCCAACATAACGTCCGAATGATTGAACAGCAGCTTTGTGTCCTTGTTGAACGATACGAATTGATTTGAAAGCAATAATTAATAAGATTAATACTACGGCGATAATTAAGATTGTTACTGGCATTTTAAATTTCCTTCTTTCTAAATAGTTACATATACTAATTTTTCTGGATTGATTTCCTCAATCACTTTTACATATACCAACCCATCCTCGTAGTCAATGACTTCAAGTGGTTGTCCTTCTTCGACTGACATAACATCCAAAATTTTATATGGATAGTTCCGTCCTCGGTAATTAAACGTTCCGAAGACTTGCTCGGAGAACGCCTTAAACTGTCCATGCAATAGTGTTTTAATTGCGTCGGGCCAGTTTTCAACTTTTTTCTGATGACTTTCGACTTCATTCTCGATGACCGTCCGGAAATAAGTTGATACGTCCGTTGAGATGATCTTCAAAAATGCTTCTTTTAAAGAGGGCTCAATCGTAAAGTTAATCCGTTCAGTCTTATTTTCGTTCGACCATGGTTGTTTTCTCATACCCATTCTCCTTTCTTTATATCTCTTGATGAACATATTATAACACGTTCTGAATATAATACAAGTGTAATATCTCGTAAAATGTAAATTTTTCACTTAGAGTGCATTTTTGTTCAAAAACATTGATATAACAAGGATTATTTTATATGAGAATATCCAAATTTCTGAGCAAATAATATTAAGAAACTATAAAATTCCAAAAACATAATATATTTTGTGTTGTTTACCTATAATTTTCTTTTAGAAAAAAGCCAAGAAACATAAATCTATGTTTCTTGGCTTCTATTATTTTTATCCAACTGACCCTTCCATTAAAAAATAGCGTTTTATATTAACTTACAATACTTAACATAAGCTTATATGATAACCTTTTTAGAATTAATCAACTTACTGTATTAAACTATAAATTACTTAAATGATGGTCATTTTGATGGTCAAATTTTCCACTCCCACGGTAGGAATGAAAAAGCACTTAGCTTTCACTAGGTGCTTAATTATATTTTTTCCCGACTTCGAGAGCTCTTATACTATATTCTTCGGGCGTTATTTCATCATTTTTTAGAGAATACCAAAGATTTTTCATCTCTTTTTTGAATTCTGGGCGTTTGGCGAAATATTCCTTATATCCTTCAGCTACTTGTTTTTCTTCTTCAATCAATTCTTCTAACATTTTTTTAAAGTGTTCTTTTGGATTTTTGATATATCCACCATCTAGAACGTATCTATTTTTCATTCGTTGCACCTACCTAACTTTAATTTTACACCATAATTATACAAAATTTTGCTTAGGTGCTGGAGTTTGTTTATTTTCTTCTTTGATTTTTTCTTTTTTGTTTTCTTCTTCCTTGCATTTTTCAGCAAGCTCTTTAAACAACTCTTTTGGGTCTCGCTTGTCATCATCGTTTAATACTAAGAATTCCAAATTCCACACCTACCTTATTTTAAATCTTATACCATAATTATAAAAATTTTTGCTAAAAAGGGGAAATCTTTATGCTTCATTAAGCATAAACATATACCTCATTTTTTATTTATCACTACGCTACTACAATAATATAATTACTTTGATACATTATCAATTATATATTTCTCTTTTAACACATAAAATAGACGACTCCTAAAAAGAGTCGCCTGTGTTTTTATTTAACTGCTTCTAAATCATCATTTAAGTCATTATCTAAAAAGTTTAGAATTCCATTGATCCGTGTAACCATAGAATTCAATGAACTTCTATTTAGAATTAAGAAATCTAAACTAAATTCATTGACATTTCGTTCTAACTTACCTAGTAAATCTCTTGTACGTTCTCTATTATCCTTTGGTAATGTCGATAGTAACGATTGATGTACTTCACTATCTTTATTTCGCAAAGTAGTTCTAAACGTCTCTACTGCCATATAATCATCTTTATAAAAATCAATGATATGCTTCCCTGTTTCCATTGAAACATTATCTGAACTTAATAATAATGCTGCATTTGATAAACCTGATTGATATCCTCCATCAGAAAGGCGGTTTGTAATTGCTGATTTCCATTTGTTTTCTAATTCTGGTAATAATAAGGATACTACTTGTTTAATATGATTTACTGATGTTTCAAAATCTTTATGTTTCACTCGTAATAATTCAATTGCTTTATCTTTACCGATATCATTTAAACCTGGATTTGTTAGAATCCCGTTAAGTTCTTCATCAATCTGTTTTGTTTTTACTAATAAATTTGTAAATAGTGATTTTAATTGTGTTTTATTCATTTTCATTTCCTCCTGTAATAACAAAGACATTTGGATTGTCTTTTATTGCTTGTAATACTTCTTTTTCTGTTGAGTTCGACCGACTCATTATTTCATCAAAATCATCTCCATGTCTCATAATAGAAAATAGATTTTGTGTATGATCCGTATCTAAATCTTGAAATTCTTTAATATAGACAATCAAGACAGGTTTATCATCAGGTGGTTTATAAACTGACTCGATTTTTTTAATTTTATTTAAGATGCTATTTTTAATCATCATTAATCAAATTCCTTTCTAATCGTTCTACTCGTTCAGAGATATCTTCTAATTCAATACCTTTATAAGCATATTCAAGTATTGTCCTAACGCTCTGTACCCGTGCATTTGCTGGTGCATTCTCGTCTACCATTATTTTGGATAATACATCTACCGCATTAGTTGTATGTGATTGTAATCGTGCTGTTGTTGCTCGCATCATCTCTCTTTTAAATTGAGTAAAAGCACTTTGAAATTCTTTGTCATTCAACCATTTATAAGCAGTATTATTTGATATATTCGCTTTTTCATAAGCTTTTCTGACATTAGGCTCAGTGACTAAAGCAAGCATAAAAAGTTCTTTTTTTACTGTTATCGCCACGAATCCACCTCCCTTCAATCTTGTATTTCTCCCATAAACCACACTACAGCCGTAGGATGTTCTTTATTCAATCTTTGTAACTCTTTTTCTAACTGTTTAACATTGGAGAATACAAACTTTTTATAATCAATAGTTATAGATAAAGACACATAATCCACTGTAATGAGTTTTTGTTTATGTTTCTCTAATCTTTGGCGCTCAAGAGCCTTAATTCTCTCTTTTATCGTTTTCATCTTCTTTTTTGTCTTTCAATGAGATAAGAATCTTTAAATAATTTGTCATTGCTCGTCTTAGCAATTTATTATATTTTACAAGTGATATATCCATTAATTGAGCATGCTCATAATTAGGTACATGTTTAACCGTATGTTTTCGATAAACGTTTGAATTTGGTTCTGATGATATTCTCAAAGTGGCATATTTAAAATATTTTTCATATATAAGAACCTTGTCATCTTTATCAAGTCTCTTCATAACCTCAAAAAACAATGCTAAATTTTTTAGGCTAAAATCGTCAGCAACACTCCTAAATTGTTTTGTAATGTATAATTGATGAAAATAAATATTACTAATCACAATCAAAGGATTTTCATCATCATAGTATCTATTAGCATTTCGTTTTTGAATCGTCATATTTCTACCCCTCTCATCATATCTTCAAATTCATTATCTAATTCTTGCATCTCTCTTAATTGTTGAATTTTTTCTTCCCCGGTCATGTTTAAATAAATTTCATCATCGTATCTAGCGGTTAAATAGTAATCTACTTCCTGTATCCATTCATAAGCTCTTTTAGTAAGATTAGTACTATTTTTTGATTTTACAGACGTTCTAAGCTCTTCTAATTCACTCTTGGTAAATTCCTCTGCAAATAGTCCATATCGTCTCATATAGCGTTCTATTCTCTTTTTAAGCACACTCTCGTTCGTTGTAATAACTAACGCTGCATGATAAGGGTCTATGCCTCGTGTATACTGTTCAAACGGATCCTTAATCATTCCTCCTATTAGGCTGTATGAAGAGAAAAAGTTTTTAGATACGTTTTCTAGTTTGAATTTGCATAAGTTTATTGTACGGGGGATATCTAACATACTTTTTATAGTGGCTAGCTCTTCATCATTCATTCGATACCCCTTTCTAAACGTAAAAAGGACGACACAAAAACACGGTTACATGTTTCTATGTCGTCCCTTGGTTGTTCCTAGTAGACTAATATTTATCTATATATATTATACTACAATATACGTTTATTTGTTAGTTTTTATCGCAATTCATATTATTTTTCGGTTTCTTCTATTTTAAGTAATACACACTTGCCATCTTGATAGGTTAGTGTGATTGTTCCAAACTTAGGTGCTTTTTTTGCTCTTAGTTCTCCATCTTTTGCATAGAGAATAAATCCTCTTTCTCGTACCGCTTCAATATGTACTAAATCATTATTAGTTGTCATTATTTCTTAGTTCCTTTCTTTTCATTATTTTTTACCAACTATCCCAACCTAAACAACTATCTTATTTTTCGATAGTTGGCATCTACAAACGTTGATATAACAATATTTTCACGCTATTCACCAACTACCAACTAAAAAAAACTAATATTATTTTATAAATGGTTTTACACAAAATATTTTTTTTAATTTTATATTTTATTTTTTGTGTGTATTTATTTTGTTATAATATTAAAATTTTAGTTGGTAAGTTGGTTAAATGTAATACAAACGTTGATATAACAACATTTATAAGCACCAACTATACTACCAACTTTGCTAATTGCTTGGTTGGTAGGTTGGTTTAAATATTTACTCATCTCTATAAAATAATGGTTGACATCTTAGCTTTTCTCTTTCAAAATCAAAATAGGGTTGTGAATGATGTTTACACTCGTTGTAATTTTGTACATCTTCTCTTTCAAATCCTCCTAAAGGGGTTAGGTTATTCTTTGAGTACTTCCATCCCATTTTCTCAGCTAAAGGCTTACTACTAGCAGTAAACGTCCTTTGACTCAAATTTGAATTTCTTCCATGCTCTGAAAAGTAATGAGCTTGGAAGTCTAAAAATACAAACTTAGTAGGTAATCTTTTACTATTCAATAATGAAAAATGTTCTTCCATATATTGAGCTACAACATCGTTATCTAATTGAATTTCTTTCACGATCCGTATACTTTCTTCAGTATTTACAAAGCTATCACAATTCACATGCAGCGCCTGTAAAGCAATCCATTCTAATAACTCTTTATTATGGATGTACTCATTCTTTACACGCTTATTATTCTCTGAATTTTTGTATGCCCTGGTAAACTCTATAACACGTAACCGCCTTAACATTCCATCAGACACATCAGAAAATCTTGGTATTCCATTCATCGATTGAATAGATAAAGCTGAAAACTGATAAGGGAACGGATGCTCTCCTTTGGGATTGATAAGTACCGGGTCTCCCGTAATAACACTCTTGAAATTTTCACTAGTTTCATTATAGTCTTTTGGGTTATTATCATCTCCGATAATCAAGCTCTTACCATGAGCACTAGCAAGCTTGAAGTCTTCCTCAAACTCTTTAATTTTTAAGCTTGTTGTATTGGTTTTCCCTACTAAATTTTTAAGTAAGTGTTCCATGGTACTTTTCCCTGTTTGCCCACTCCTACTATAAAAGAATACAGCTACATCAGAGTTAATATTACAGTGAATAGCACTTGAAAATACTTGCCATAATAACATCTTTTTATCCTTATCATTCCCAGCAATGTCTTCTATCCACTGAGAAAATGACCAATCTTCAAAATATGGTTCTTTTGCATCAGGGTTATATTTTACAGCAATCTTATTTTCAAATATATACTCATCATTAAAAGGTTCTAATGTTTTTGTATCGTGGTTATATACTCCATTATCAAACACTACTAAATTCCGTGATGTAGTTCTTTCTACTTCTTCTGTTTCATGTTTTAAATAGTGCAGCACACTCTCACATTGAGCCTTTGATAACGTTCTTTCTACAGCTAAAGATAAATTGTTAATATACCATTCACTCTTGGTATAAATTCCATTATCCGGATCATAAACTGTAAGATATGCCATATCAGGGGTTAAATCTCCTAAACGTACAAACTTACATACTTTTTTTAAAATATCTGCTGTTGCTCGAGGGCTTACAGGTACATACTTTAGATTTCCCTCTTTATCTTCCTTAGCATGTTTGTCTCTCCACTCTTCCCCTAATTCCCTTAACCTATATTTCAAATCGCTAAGAGTAGGTTGTTTTTGTTTTTGAAACAAATCATGGAATTTACGCTTAAATGTATAAGAAGTTCTAATTTCTGTCCTCTGTACAGCGTAATTAAGTTGCTGTCTATTCCCCTCAATCCATTCTATATTCCCCATTGCTAGTAATTCACTACATTCTAAAGCGGTATTATAATCTATTTCTTCATTCTGTACCGCTTTTGCTAATACAAGAATCGCATGGTTAGCTGTACTGTACTCGTAAAGATTATTTCCATCTTCTTCTATATACGCTTTAAAAATTTCAATAGCTTTATCATGAGGAATACTCGAAAGGTCGTTCCCCATACCTCCATCTATAGAGACTGGTAAAACTTTCTTTTGTATTGGTGGTTGTATATTTCTCGGTACAGGATATTTATCTCCATGAAATACTCTCAGAGTTTGACCTTTGTTAAATTCCGTAATAACTGGCAACCCTTGGCACTGACTCCATGTTTCACTTGCTTTGTCATACTGTAATCCGATTTTGTCAGTTATCTCTTTAAGCATCGCTAAATATTCATACTTCAATAAAGGTCTTGACGGATCTAGTATCACTCTAAAACGAGGATTACTGTCCGTATAACTAATAGTTGGATACAGAATAAAAGCAGTATTGGAAAGTTTCTTTGTAACGTGATTAATAAAGGTTTCACTGTTAGAAGTAATTTCATCATAATCAATAATAATGAGGTCTCTTCTAATAAGCTGCTCATTGTTACGCTTAATAGTTCCTCTTTCATTCGGCTCGATATAACCACTAATAAAATACTCTTGTTTGCTCTTCTCTTGTTTTAGTCTAGCTTTATAATTATCGTCATTTTCGTCGTTTTTGCGTTTTATCTCTCTTGGTTCATATGTTTGTAACCATTCAAAACTATTTACGCTGTTTTCTAGGACTTGTATTCTATTGTTTTTGAACCCTTTCTCTAAATATATTGTCAATAGTCTTCCCCCTTTTTGAAGTTAGAATTTTGATTCTTATCTTCTTTAAATTTATGTGATTAGTGTTCATAGTTAACTCCCTTTCTTTTTATACAAAACCTTTAGAATCGTTGAAATAACAGTGTTTCCATGTTATAATTGATTAAAAGAAAAATCTCTTTTCTTGTTAAACAAAAAGGTACTTACCGTGGGGGTGGTGCCTTTTTTTATTATTACTTTGGTCTTTTTGTATTCTCCTTTTAATCACATACTTCTACCCCTTCAAAATGCTTTGTGTTGACGAAAATGCCAGTTTACAACCATCCATAACGGCTTGTTTTTCGTCGTATCCACTCAGCTTGATCATGCTATCTTCAAAATCATCAAGCATGTCCATTTGTTCATCGTTTAATGTGTTAGCCAATAATTTATATTTTTCTTCTAGATTTTTAAACAACTCAGAACTTTCATTATCTTCTTTTTCACACTTATTTTTGTAATAAATTCTAATTATTTCATCTTCATCTTTTAAAGTCGCACTTTCAAGCCTTATCAAATTTGTTAATAACACATGAACATCTACTAACGCTTCTAATAAGTCATCATGGAAAAATGTGTATAACATTACTTTTTCTTCTTCCGTTGTTGCTCTTTTTAATTTGTTAATTAATTTGTTGATTAAATTTCTTTGCTCTTTCATGGTTTTATATCCTTTCATTCTACCGTGGGGGTACTTTTTTATTTATCTGCTGTATTTTGTTAGAATTTCTTCTTTTCTAAAAACTCGTGAACATCTTTCAAGTCAAACATAATTTCTTTGCCTTTTAAGAAGCTTCTAAGCCCTTCTTTTTGCCACTGTTCAATTACTCTAGGCGCACACGTAAAATACTCACATAGCCCTTTTTTATTCAAGTAGCGAGTGTTTGAAGTTGCTTTAACTTCTTCCTTTGCTTTCTCAACTGCCTTATGAGCGAGCTCTAGCATTTCCTGATAAATTTTTTGCTGTACATTCTCAGGTAAATATACTGGTATGCTTGTTTGATTCATTTAACCTCTCCTTTCTCAAAGTAACTTTACGGAACTTTTTAATTAAAAAAAATTTCGTTAATTGATGCATTAACGCCTGCTTTAAGCAACTCATCTTGAATTCTCTTCATTTCATTCTGTTTAAACTCTCGTCTTCCTATTTCCTTAAGTCTATAACTAGTTTCTGTAATACCTAACATTGTGGCAAATTGTTTTTGTGTTTTCCCAATCATATTACGATAGCCCTTAATTTTGTTTGTCATTAAAACACCTCCTTTCGTAACTTTACGTATATAATAAATCTTTTTCTTTCGTTTGTCAACACTTTCATAACTTTTTACGTAACTTTTCGTTTACTTAATTTTTTTACTAGTGTATAATCACTTTGAAAGGAGAAAAAAATGTCAATTAAAAACTATTATAAAAAAGTTATAGGGGAACGTATTAAAGATATTCGTTTAAACAAAGGCATGACTCTCGAAGAGTTTGGAAAGCTTTTCAACGCTAGCAAAAGCATTGTGTACAGATGGGAAAATGGTACATCCTTCCCTAATCCTGAACGTTTAAAAGCAATCGCAAAAATTGGTGATACGACTGTAGAAGATTTATTACACTCATACTTAAATCAAGTTGAGTTTAACAAACGTATGGAGAATAAAGATGATGAATTGCGTGAGTTGATTTTTGAAAAATTAGTTAGCTTTTTTAATGAACTTAAACACACTGAATTAAATAACGTGGTACGGGAATCAGAAAAAATTAATAAAATCGTTTCTTTAATCATTAAACCAGGAACTAAAGATAAAGATGAAAAACTTGAGGAATTTGCTAACGTCCTAGTAGATAATCTCATGTCAAAAACATATATCCTTTATTGGAACTTGGTTCATGAATTATGTTTTTCTGAAGATAATATTCAAAGAGAAGTATACGTTTCAGGAAGGCTTTTTGATTTTCTAATGGAGTATTTACAAACTGATGAAAGATATACGCTCCCTCTAATCCTCTTCACATTAGAAGAGGCTAAAAAAGATATAAAGTCCATAACAGATAATGTTTCAAACGATAGTAAACAGCCGATTAATAAAGTCGATTTATTAAAAAGAATAGATGACCTTATAGCATTTGTATCTAATATTAATAAATAAACCTAATTTCTTTTCATTTTTACCGTGGGGGTGGAAATAGAAAGGAAAATAATAATGATTCAAGAATACAAATTAAAAGACGGATCCAAAAGATATTTAGTAAAAGTATATTTGGGGTTAGATTCTATAACCGGGAAACGAATAACTACTACTAGAAGAGGTTATAAAACGAAAAAAGAGGCTTCACTTGCTGAAGCTAGATTAAAATTAGACTATGAGAATAACTCCTATATAGGAAAAACTCAAAAATACAAGTTTAAACAGGTATATGAGCTATTTCTAATCGAACATAAAAACACTGTTAAACCAGGTACTTATGCAACTACTAAAAGATACTCTAAATTGCATATACTCCCTAAAATTGGGAATAAGCCAATGGATAGCTTTACTGTAATGGATTGTCAAAAGTTAGTTAACCAATGGGCAGAATACTTTAACAGTGCAAAATACCCTAAAGGTATCACTCAGCAAGTCTTTGACTATGCTATTAAGATAGATATTATCCAAGATAACCCTATGAGAAAGGTTAAGCTGCCTAAGCGTAAAGGCGTAATCAATGAAATAAGCAAGTACTACACTACTGAAGAATTAAAACATTTTTTTGAGTGTTTGGATGATTACAATAACCTTAAATTCAGTGCCTTCTTCCGTATATTAGCCTTTACAGGAATGAGAAAAGGGGAAGCTCTTGCTCTTGAATGGTCTGATATTGACTTTGAGAAAAAGTTAGTGCATATCAAAAAGGGCATATCACTTGATGAAAATGATAAGCCTATTATCTCTACTCCTAAAACTAAAAAGTCAGTAAGAACTGTTAGTATTGACAATGAAACAGTATCTGTCTTAAAAAGATGGAAGCTCGAACAAGCAAAAGTATTAATGAAAAAAGGTATCAACTCATTAAATAAGCATCAGTTGCTCTTCACGTATGAGGATAATAAACTCTATCGTCCATGTTATGTGAACGATTGGTTAGACAGCATCATAAAGACATACAACCTAAAAAAGATAACTATTCACGGTTTCCGTCATAGTCATTGTTCTTTACTCTTTGAAATGGGTACTCCTATTCAGGTAGTTCAAGAAAGATTAGGACATAGTAATATCAAAACTACTATGGATATTTATACTCACGTAACTGAAAAGCAAAGAGATGAAATAGCTGATAATTTTGCAAAATATGTAAGTTTTTAATCGATTGATGGTCATTTTGATGGTCATTTTTAAAAACACAAAAAAGAAATACCCTAGAAACGTTATTAAAACAACATTTCTAGGGTATTACTATAAACTAACCTACACTACCTTCCATCTCGTACGCGATTAAACGATTTAGTTCAACAGCGTATTCCATTGGAAGTTCTTTTGTAAATGGTTCAACGAATCCCATGACAATCATTTCTGTTGCTTCTGACTCGCTAATTCCGCGACTCATCAAGTAGAACAACTGCTCTTCTGAGATTTTTGACACTTTGGCTTCGTGCTCAAGCGCTACTTTATCATTATGAATTTCGTTAAATGGAATCGTATCTGATTTAGACTTGTCATCCATAATAATCGTGTCACATTCGATATGCGAAATAGAATAATCTGATTTCTTACCAAAGGTTACTTGACCACGGTAGTTCACCGCTCCACCATCTTTAGCAATCGATTTTGAAACGATTGAACTTGAAGTATGTGGTGCATTATGAATCATCTTCGCACCGGTATCTTGGTGTTGGCCTTCTCCGGCAAAAGCGATGGATAACATTGTACCTTTGGCGTATGGTCCTTCTAGGAAGACGGAAGGATATTTCATCGTTGTCTTCGCCCCAAGGTTTCCATCGATCCACTCAACCGTTCCGTGAGCAGCAGCTTTGGCACGTTTCGTTACTAAGTTATACACGTTATCTGACCAGTTTTGAATCGTTGTATAACGGCAGTAGCCACCCTCTTCAACGAAGATTTCTACGATAGCCGCATGCAAGCTGTTTGAAGAATACGTTGGCGCTGTACATCCTTCAACATAGTGCACGCTCGCTCCTTCGTCTACGATGATAAGCGTACGTTCGAATTGTCCCATGTTTTGGTCGTTGATACGGAAGTACGTTTGAAGCGGCACATCACATTTCACGCCTTTTGGTACATAAATGAACGTTCCACCAGACCATACGGCTGAGTTTAACGCCGCCAATTTGTTGTCTGTTGGTGGTACTAGTTTTGCAAAATACTTTTTGAATAATTCAGGATACTCTTTTAATGCTGAGTCTGTATCTGTAAAGATGATTCCAAGTTTATCGAACTCTTCTTTCATATTATGGTAAACCACTTCAGACTCGAATTGCGCAGAAGCTCCGGCTAAATACGCACGCTCTGCTTCTGGAATCCCGATTTTCTCGAAAGTATCTTTAATCTTCTCAGGCACATCATCCCAAGAACGCGCTGGCTTGTCGCTGGCACGTTTGAAGTACGTAATCTCATCAAAATCAATATCTGATAGGTCCGCACCCCATGTTTGCATTGGCATATTTTCGAATGTCTTCAATGATTTTAATCGGAAATCAAGCATCCATTGTGGTTCGTTTTTCACTTTTGAAATCGTACGAACGACTTCTTCGCTTAATCCCATTCCTGTTTCATAAACAGGTGTTACATCCTCGTGAAAGCCATATTTGTAATCGGCTAATTCAGGAACTCCACTCATTTTGTCACCACTTTCTTATGCTTTTTCATTTTCTACGGCACGTTCTAATGCTTTCCACGCAAGAGTGGCACATTTAATACGCGCTGGGAATTTTTGAACACCGGCAAGTAACGCCGCATCCCCTAAAGGTTCTTCGTTCACGGCTTCACCTTGCACTAGACTTGAGAAATCTTCTGCTAAGGCAACCGCTTCGTCAACTGTCTTTCCAATAATCGCATCACTCATCATGCTGGCACTAGCCATACTAATCGTACAGCCATGTCCGTCAAAGTGAACATCTTCAATAACGCCGTTGTCATCTACAATCAGTTGCAATTGCAACACATCTCCACACGTTGGATTATTAAATTCAATCGTTGGAATGCTCGCATCATCCACTAATCCTTTATGGTGCGGATGAGACGAATGATCCAAAATCACCTGACGATAAAGCTGATCTAATTTAGATAAGGCCATATTGGAAAAACTCCTTTACTTTTTCTAATGCTTCTAAAAACAGGTCTGCTTCTTGAAGCGTGTTATAAATATAAAAACTTGCACGGCATGTTGCCGGTACATCGAGCCACCTCATTAAAGGTTGGGCACAATGATGTCCTGCGCGAACCGCAAATCCTTCCATATCAAGCGCCGTTGCGACGTCGTGTGGATGGATACCATCGATTGTAAAACTAATGACTCCAGAATGCTTTTCTGGGTCACTTGGCCCATATACCGTCACACCTTCCATCTCTTGCATCTTTGATAAGAGATAAGAGACTATTTCTTGTTCATGCTGATGGATATTCTCCATACCGATTTCTTCTAAATAATCAATGGCAGCGGCCAGTCCAATCGCTCCTGCGATATTTGGAGTGCCGGCTTCGAATTTCCACGGCAATTCATTCCATGTACTCTCTTGGTCATAAACGAAGTCAATCATTTCGCCACCAAACTCTACAGGATTCATCTCTTGAAGAAGTGCTTCTTTTCCATATAAGACGCCAATTCCTGTTGGAGCCAGCATCTTATGTCCACTAAAGGCATAGAAGTCACAGTCTAATGCTTGGACATCCACTTTCTGGTGCGGCGCTGCTTGAGCACCATCTACAACAAGAATGCCTCCTACTGAGTGAACCATTTCAGCCACACGTTTCACATCCGTTACCGTTCCAAGAACATTTGAGGCGTGGTTAATCGAGACGATTTTCGCCTTCTCGGTTAAAGCTTGTTCTGCTGCCTCGAGATCTAATTCGCCCTCTTTCGTTAATGAAAAATAACGTAAGACGGCTCCTGTTTGTTTAGCCACTTGTTGCCAAGGAACCACATTCGAATGATGCTCAGCAGGGCTAATCCAAATTTCGTCCCCTTTTTGCAAGCGTCCTGGCGCAAATCCTTGCACTACCCAGTTTAAGCTAGTAGTTGTTCCACGCGTAAAGAGCACTTCTTTTGTGCTACTAGCATGGATAAATTTCGCCACTTTAGCTCGAGCCGCTTCGTATAAGTCTGTTGCTTCTTGAGCTAATGTATGCACCCCACGATGAATATTAGCATTGTGGGTTGCGTAGAATTTCTCAACGGCTTCTACAACTGGACGTGGCTTTTGCGTGGTGGCTGCATTGTCTAAATAGACAAGCACTTCATCGTTAACTTCACGCTTTAAAATCGGAAAGTCTTCTCGAATCGTTTTACTAATCATAGCTAGCAACCAACTTTTGTTCAATCATGTCCACAAGTTCTTTTTGAAGAGCACTTGAAGGGATTGAACGAATTACAGCTCCTAAGAATCCACGAATCACAAGACGTTTTGCCTCTGCTTCTGAGATTCCACGGCTTGTTAAGTAGAATAATTGTTCATCATCCACTTGCCCAACGCTCGCTGCGTGTCCTGCCGTTACTTCATTTTCATCGATTAATAGAATTGGGTTCGCGTCTCCACGTCCGCCTTCTGAAAGCATCAATACACGACTTTCTTGTTGCGCGTCTGCGAATTTCGCACCTTTAATAATATGTCCAATTCCGTTAAACGTTAAGGTTGATTTATCTAAAATAACACCGTGTTGCAAGATGTGTCCTACTGAATGTGGCGCATAGTTTGTCACACGTGTATCGATTCCTTGAACTTGACGTCCTGTTGAAATACCGATGACGTTCACTTGAGAATGAGAACCGTCTCCTCGTAATTCAGAGTCGAAGTCTGCAATCACATTTCCGTCATTCATAATGCCAAGTGCCCAGTTAATCGTTGCATCTTTTTCAAGGTAGCCACGACGGTTTACATATGCATCTGTTGATTGACCTAAAGTATCCACAGCCGCAAATTGAACTTTCGCACCTTGTTTCGCGATAACTTCTACAACAATATTTGCCGTATTCTTTTTGTCACCGACACTTTCAAAGCGTTCCACATAAGAGACAGAGCTGTTTTCGTCTGCCACGATTAACACGTGTTTCACGAATGCTTCGTCGACTAAGTTGTTTTGAACAAAATGAGATTCAATAATATCTTCTACGACTACATTTTTTGGAATATAAATAAATACCCCTGAGTTGACCATCGCAGCGTGATATGCTGTTAAGCTATCTTCATCAACTGGTACTGCTTTTGTCATATAGTACGGTTTTACGAGCTCTGGATATTGTTCCAGTGCATCAAATAAATCCATCACAAGAACGTCCTTCAATGCTGTTTCAACATTCATTTCTTCCCAGTAAGAGACTGCACCTAGTTGTACAATTTTTGCACTTCCGGCTGCTGTTGGAATCACTTTTGGAAGTTCTTCAATCATTGAAGTTCCATCACCGATTGCTGATTGGAATAAGTTCCAACGGTGGAATTTCACACGTTCGATAAAAGGTAACTCTAGCGTTTTAGCAAGTTCTAACCCTTTTAAACGTGTTTGTAGAAACCACTCTGGTTCATTCTTTGTAAGAGAGAATGCGGTGATTTCTTCTGGTGTTATGGTTAATTTTGTCTCTGCCACAATCTCACTCCTACTCTTGATGTTCAATCTTGATTCCTAATTCTTCACTGATTCCTTTGTATCCTTCAGCTTCTAAGCGACGAGCAAGAGAAGCATCTCCTGTCATCACGACACGTCCGTCCATCATAATATGCACCACATCTGGTTCAATGTAGTTTAAGAGACGTTGGTAGTGTGTAATAATTAATGAACCAAAGTTGTCTCCACGCATTGCGTTTACTCCACGAGAAACAACTTTCAATGCGTCGATATCTAACCCTGAGTCGATTTCATCTAGGATCGCAAATGTTGGTTCTATCATTAATAATTGAAGAATCTCGTTACGTTTCTTTTCCCCGCCTGAGAATCCTTCGTTTAAGTAACGTTCTGCCATTTCTTCTGGCATATCTAAAAGGGCCATTTTTTCATCTAATTTCTTGATGAATTCACGAACTCCCATTTTATCGTCTTCCTCACGACGAGCATTGATAGCTGAACGCATGAATTCTGCATTTGTTACCCCAACGATTTCGCTTGGATATTGCATCGCTAAAAATAGACCTGCGCGAGCGCGTTCGTCTACTTCCATTTCTAAGACATTTTCGCCGTCTAATAGGATTTCTCCTTGCGTTACTTCATAACTTGGGTGGCCCATAATTGCTGCAGAAAGCGTTGATTTCCCTGTTCCGTTTGGTCCCATGACTGCATGAATTTCTCCAGTGTTAATCGTTAAATTAACGCCCTTCAAAATTTCTTTATCTTCAATCGATACATGTAGATTTTTAATCTCTAAAGTTGCCACGATTCATTCTCCTTTATAATTATTCTATTCTGTTATATTTTATCCTACTTGAGAATGATTCGCAAATAGCCGCGCTTTGAAATCGTGTAATAATGCTTTTCATTTTCATGAAAATGAGGTATGATGGAACATATTTTTAAAAGAAAGGCTGATGCACATGCAAACTTATCCACTAATTGGTATTGCAGGAAATCATCGCCAAGATAACACGGAAGAAGATCGCTACATTTTATCGTATGCGCCACATGGTTTTGTCCGTGGTCTTGAAAAAGCAAAAGCGATTCCTGTCATCATTCCCATCAGTAACCCAGAATTTGCAAAAGAATTCATTTCACGGGTTGATGGACTTCTATTAGCGGGTGGACAAGACGTTTCTCCATTATTATATGGCGAAGAACCACATCTTAATTTGGCACGTACTTATCCTGCTCGTGATGCGTTTGAAATTGAGCTCATTAAAGAAGCTTATAGACAACACAAACCAATCTTTGCAGTGTGTCGCGGCTTACAAATTCTAAACGTCGCTCTTGGAGGTACACTCTACCAAGACATCGAATCACAATATGAAAATATTTCTGTGAAACATACACAAAAAACAATGCCGAGCCAACCAACACATACGATTCAAATCGCAAGTGGTAGCGAACTTTCTCGAGTTCTTGGAACAACGACTCCGGTGAACTCTTACCACCACCAAGCGGTTAAACAATTAGCTGCGGATTTTGTCCCTGTTGCTTGGAGTACGGATGGCATCATCGAAGCGTTCGAATCTAAATCAGCTGATCAAAGCGTGGTTGCTGTTCAATGGCATCCTGAACTTTTAATTGAAGATAGCAATGTGATGCAAGGGTTATTTGATAACTTTGTGGAACGCGTTAATCGCTCAATACAAAATGCATAATAAAAAAACTACGAATTCTCAAACGTTTGATATGCTCCCTCTAAAGTAGACACTTAAAAAAGTAAACTACTTTAGAGGGGGCATTTTTAGATTGGTTAAAAAAC
>JABZYV010000035.1:0-20411 GCA_015264955.1 Streptococcus sp.
AGTTACTTGTCCGAAGTGACTGAAGTCGAAACGTAATCCAGTTGGTGTTACAAGAGAACCTGCTTGGTTTGCGTGAGTTCCTAGAACATCTTTTAACGCTTGGTGTAATAAGTGAGTTGCTGTATGGTTTTTAATGATTTTAGCACGTTCAGATGCATCAACCACTAATGTGTAAGTTGAGTTTACTTGTAAGTCGCCTAACACTTCAACTGTGTGCAATGGTTGTCCGTTAGGAGCTTTCTTCACTTGTAAGACATTCGCTACAACTGTACCGTTCGCATCTTGGATTGTACCATGGTCCGCTAATTGTCCACCCATTTCAGCATAGAAAGGTGTACGGTCGAATACTAATTGAGCATGAGCATCTTTATGTGCAGATTCAACTAATTCATCATCCACAACGATGGCTTTTAATACGCCTTCTTCAGTTGTTGAAGCATATCCAACGAACTCACTCTCTACAGTGATATCACGTAATACTGCAGATTGTACGTTCATTGATGTTTCTGTATTACGAGCAGCACGCGCACGGTCTTTTTGTACTTGCATTTCTGCTTGGAATCCTTCTTCATCGACTGTGAAACCATTGTCGCTTGCGTATTCCAATGTTAATTCATATGGGAATCCGTAAGTATCATATAGTTTGAACGCATTTTCACCAGAAAGTGTTGTTTCGTTTGCTTCTTTCATGTCTGCAAAAATAGTTTCTAAGATTGCTAAACCATCGTGAATTGTTTCTTGGAAACGATCCTCTTCGTTGGCAATCACTTTTTGAATGAATTCCATGTTTTCAGTGACTTCTGGATAGTAGCTGTGCATAATTTGAGCAACCGTTGGAACTAATTTAGTTAAGAATGATCCTTGAATTCCTAAACGTTGTCCGTGCATTACTGAACGACGGATTAAACGACGGATGATATATCCACGACCTTCGTTTGAAGGAAGCGCGCCATCCCCAATTGCAAAGCTTACCGCACGAATGTGGTCAGCGATAACTTTGAATGATACATCCGTTTCTTTAGATTCATTGTATTTCTTACCAGCGCTTAAGCTTTCTAATTGCTTAATAATTGGCATAAATAAGTCTGTTTCGAAGTTTGTTGGTGTATCTTGGATAACAGAAACTACACGTTCTAGACCCATCCCCGTATCGACGTTCTTATGTGGTAATGGTGGATAAGTTCCGTCTGGCATATGGTTGAATTGAGAGAATACTAAGTTCCAAATTTCTAAGTAACGTTCGTTTTCTCCTCCAGGATAGTTTTCTGGATCATCTTCTGCTAAGTTATTATATTTTTCTCCGCGGTCGTAGAAAATCTCAGTATCCGGACCACATGGACCTGCACCGATATCCCAGAAGTTATCTTCTACTGGAATGATGTGATCTTCAGGAAGACCTACTTTATCCATCCATAATGCTTTTGTTTCTGGATCTTTTGGATAGTAAGTTACGTATAGACGGTCTGGATCAAGTCCTAACCATTTTTCGCTTGTTAAGAATTCCCATGCCCATGGAATTACTTCTTCTTTGAAGTAGTCCCCGATTGAGAAGTTCCCCATCATTTCGAATAATGTATGGTGACGAGCTGTGTGCCCTACGTTTTCGATATCGTTTGTACGAATACTCTTTTGAGCATTTGTAATACGTGGAACTTCTGGCGTTTCAGTTCCATCGAAGTATTTCTTAAGAGTGGCAACCCCTGAGTTAATCCATAATAATGTTGGATCGTTGACAGGAATTAAGCTCGCACTTGGATGCACCTTATGTCCTTTTTCTTGGAAGAAATCAAGGTACATTTGACGAATTTCGCTACTTGATAATTTTTTCATCTTGATTCTCCTTCTTTTCGTAAATAAAAAATCTGCCTCATTGCTACAAGGGCGTCCTACCGCGGTACCACCTTGCTTACAATGAAACAGCTGTTCATTCATCTCTAATTCCGATAACGCTGGAAGAGCGTTTGTATTTCTACAAAATTTTCAATCGGGAGCACGATTTTGATAGCTATTTTCACCAGACAAGCCTCTCTAATATGTAAAATCTCAATCCGATTGCTTACCTTTAGAAGTATACGAAAAGCACCTTGTTTTGTCAACTATTCTAAGGGGTTGTGATTTTTAAGTTCTCCCTTATTTGACATAATCGATTAAGTATCCGTACCCTTTCGATTCCATCTCTTCTAATGGAATAAACTTGATAGAAGCACTATTAATACAAAATCGAAGTCCACCCTTATCACGTGGTCCATCTTCAAACACATGGCCTAAATGAGAGTTTGCAATGCGGCTTCTCACTTCAATCCTTTTCATATTGAAACTTGTATCTTCGTGATAAGTCACTACTTCCGAGGAAATTGGTTTTGTAAAACTTGGCCAGCCACAGCCTGATTCAAATTTATCCTTTGAAGAAAATAGTGGTTCTCCTGTAGCAACATCTACATAAATTCCTGGAGCATGATTATTCCAATATTCATTTGAAAAAGCGACTTCTGTTCGATTCTCTCTAGTGACAGCATATTGTTCCTTTGTCAACGTTTGTCTCAAAGTTTCATCATCCGGCAAAGGATATAATCGTGGATCAATCACGGGATCATTCGCTTTATTGACATCGATATGACAATACCCATTCGGATGTTTTTTTAAATAATCTTGATGATATTCTTCTGCTTCGACAAAGTTGCGTAACTTTTCAGTTTCTACAGCTAGTTTCTTTCCAAATTGTTCTTCTTTTTCTTTTACAATCTCATTAATCGCAGAAACGTCTTCATCATTTACAAAGTAGATTCCTGTTCTGTATTGTCGCCCTGCATCATTTCCTTGCTTGTTTACAGATAAAGGATCAATCACTCTGAAATAGTATAACAACAATTCTCTTAAGGTGATTTTATCTGCGTCATATTGAATACGAACTGTCTCTGCGTGATCTGTTTGATGAATTAACTGATAATTCGTAGTTTCAACAGTTCCATTGGCGTATCCACTCACAACATCAATAACTCCATTAATTTTTGAAAAATACTCTTCTAATCCCCAGAAACAACCACCTGCTAAATAGATTTCTTTCATATTCTCAACTTCTTTATTCACGTTTGTTTTAGCTTCTTGATTTTGAATCAAATGGGATACCTTTTTTGAAATGGCATCTGTTTGCGAACCATTTGAAACAACGTTGTCTTTTACAAAAATAAGGGCAGCGATCAAGAGAACCACTAAAACAATTGTAATTCCCATTGATTTTTTATCCATTATGATTCACCTCTATAAGTTTAACAAGGTCTTCGTAATATCTTGATTCTTCAAATGTCCTGGTTGAACTTTGACAACTTCTCCGTTCTCATTAATGAAGACAGAAGTAGGATATCCAACAACGCCTAATTTCTTTAAGAATTCTCCCTTCATATCCATTAAGACTGGTAATGCTTTATAATCAACTCCATTAAACCAAGTTTTAAAATCCTCTACATTCTTTTCACGATTGACACCTGGTGCAACTACCGTTAAAACTACAGCATTCTCTGGTGGATTCTTTGAAAGGTCTGTTACATCTTGTAACCCTGCTAAACAAGTTGGACACCAAGTAGCCCAGAATTTAATATAGATTTTTTTACCTTTATATTCCGAAAGAGATACTTCTTTTCCGTCTAACGTTTGAAATTTAAAATCAGAAACCTGAACCGTACTCTTTTTCGTTTCTACTGTGTTGTTTTTATCATTTGTCGATTGATTCATCGGCATACTTTGGCATGAAGCTAATAAAAAGGCACATCCTAACGCTACAATCATTTTTAATTTCATCTTATTTTCTCCCTTCATTACTGCATCATCTGAACGATTTGTGTATAAATAATAACGAGTCCCATTAACACAATCATGAACCCACCAATTTTTTTCAATTCTACTAAATGCTTCTTCGCTAGATTAAAGACTTTTATTGCTACCGATGAAGCAACTGCTAATACTAGAAACGGAATTGATAGTCCTAAAATATACAATACAAGAAGAAAAGCCCCATAAGCCATTCCTGATTGTTGTGTAGAAATTAAACTTAATACCGCACTTAGTACCGGACCCACACAAGGTGTCCAACCGAAACTAAAGCTCAATCCTAATAAATAACTATTCCATAAAGACTTATGATTTTTTGTCTCCAATTGGACCGTCTTTTGTTTTTGTAAAAATATAAAGTTAAAGACCTCCATTTGGTGCAATCCTAACAGAACAATAATCATTCCTAAAGCCAGATTAAAGAATGGATTATAAATCAAACCTCCTAATAAAGTTGCAGCAAATCCTAGAAAGAAAAATATCGTAGATAGACCTGCAATAAATACTAGGGTTCGAATAAGCGGTTTCAAATAGAATTCTAATTTTCCTATTTTCACCTTTTTTCCCTCTTGCTCACTCATTAAAACTCCAAAATAAACTGGAAATAATGGCAATACACATGGTGAGAAAAAGGATAGTAATCCTGCGAAAAATACGCTCCCCCATAAAACAAAATCCATAAAACACTCTCCTATAATTAAAATATCAGTTATACATTAAAACTGATTGACATATGCTTATTTTAACATATTCTAATCTAGGTACAAAAAGACCTGTTTCAACAAATAAAAGCCACGTGAGCTTTTACTCACGTGGCTTATTAGTGTCCCTATTAGAAGAATAAGCTATTATTCTTTTCTGCTTGGTAGTTTTGACGAACACGGTTACCAGCACCTGGTTCCACTTGTTCTAACGCTGACTCAATAATTTGTAATGATTCATCGTATTTGAATGTGTGGTTGAATAGGTCAAGCGCACGACCAATCGCTGTTTCAATTTCAGGATGTGTTAAACGGTAACGGTTCGCGTGTTGAATCATGTACTCAGTTAATTGTGCATTATCAACAATTTGTTCTGTGAAGATATCTAATTTTTCAACATCTTCTTCAATCACGTTATTCGCCGCGTTAATTTCAGTCATATCTAATTTCACACGGTTCATCTTTTGCCACAATTGTTCGATACGATTGCTTGTTGCAAAGAACAATTCTAAGTACTCTTTTGGAAGACCTGGTAAGTGGTATTTCTCAATCGTACGTTTCATATTACGTAAGTCTAACTCGAAGACATCTAATCCGTCACGAATTGCTTTTTCTTGGCTACGTAAATCAGATAATGTGTTGACTAAATCAGTTTGATCTTCGTCAATGCTGTTTAATTTATCAAGAACGAGTTCGTAATGTTCTTTCACAACTGAGTAAGGAACTTGATGGTTTTCCATCGCCTTGCTGTAGTATTGAACGGCTTCTTGTTCTTTTTCTAATTGTTCCGCAAATTCTTGTACACGAACGAATTCGTTATTTGACAAGATATAGTTTTGAGAAACACGGTCAACCTCGATATTCACATAACGGTTGCTTTGTAATACTTGGTTCAAGCGTTTTTCAACTTGTGCTTTATTGCGGTATACAAATTCACGAGCTTCGATTTCAGCTTCCATCACATCATAAAGTTGATCGATTTCACGAGCCACTTTATCTAATTGTTGACGAGCTTCTTCTAATTCTGTAGCAGCGATATGTCCGCGTGCCACTTCGATTGTTTTTTCAATCTTTTCAATTTCTTCAGGAATTGAAATTTTAGAGAATTGATAATGCTCTTCTACCATACGAGCATATCCTTGTTTCAAGTCTTCTACTTGTTCATTGTACTCTGTTTCGATTTCTTTTAAGAATTGAGGAACTTGTTCAACGATTGACTCAAATTCTTTCATTTCGTTTTCGATACGTCCAAGTACTTCTTTGGCTTCTAAGTGGTCGCCTTCGTTTGTTAATGTATTAAATTTCGCGAAGTCTAATTCTAAATAAGCTAAACGTTTTTCTAACGTTTCTAACGCTTCGCCGAATGAGAAACTATGTGCTAATAAGTCTTTGCGCATTGAAGCATAGCGTTCTTGTAATAAGTCTAGCTCCGCGCGGTTTTGTTTTTCACTATCCAATAATTTTTGTAACGCTGAGTAAATTTTGTCAACTTCAGCTTTTGTTTCTTCAATCAAGTTTTCAGCTTGTTGCGTCACTTGATTTCCTTTGATGAAGTTTAATTTTTGGATATATTGTTCTGCACTTACTAATGCAGCTTCGATTTCAGGGAATCGGAATCGTGTGATTGTTTGCCATGTTGCTTGCCATGTTTCGTACGTTCTCTTTGTTTGCCCTGTTAAATTCAAGTTTTTCAAAGTGTAGAACGTGTCCGCAATCGGCACTGCCATTAACTTATCCTTTTTCTCTGATAATTCTTCAATTACTTTAGTTTGTTTTTTTGTCATGAATATTGCTGTTGCATAACCTGCGGCACCAAGTACCACAATTAGCAATAGAAAGATTACAAATCCCATGCTATAGCCTCCAAATATATATATTTACAGTTTTCACACATAATATCATTAGTAGTATAGCACGTTTTATAGCGATTTAGCAAAAACTTCAAGGTTTCAGGGTAATTTTTTATTAAATGATTAGTGACTTAATCGACCAGACTCCAAAGTATAGCGTTTATTGTATAAGTCAATATCTTTTGGCACTCTATGTGCTATCTCTACAAATGGAATTTTATCCTTAATGAGAAGTTCCCTAATCATCATCGTTGTGTCCTCATCAATAGCAGAAGAAAACTCGTCTAATAATAGCAATTGGTATTTTCTAAGTAATAGACGTGCTAGACAGATTCTAGCTTTTTCTCCTCCTGAAAGTGATTCATCTAGATTTACTTCTGCATTATGTAGCCCTATTCTATCGACTAAATACCCTAACCCTACTTTTTGAAGAACAGAAGTAACTTCACTATCAGAATAATCTTCACCTAGAGAAATATTAAATTTTAACGACTCATAGAAAATCCTAGATTCCTGAGTAAAGAAACCAATGTGTTTCTTTAAATCATCTCCCGAAACTAATTGTCTCTGAATCCCATTATACTTTTGAACTCCATCTTTAGATACATAGAGTCCGTATATTAATTCCAAGAGTGTAGATTTTCCAGATCCTGACGGTCCCATAATCAGTACCCTATCATTCTCATTAATTTCGAAATCAATTTCGTCTAGTATAGTTATTCCATCAATTTGAACAGTACACTGCTGTAACTCAATCGGAAATACTGTACGAATACTAGATTTACTTTCAGAATTATCACATTCAAACTCTGTATACTTTTCTACTCTTTCAATTACAGGAATGATTGAATTAAATCTTTGATAGTAATCTATTGCATTGAGTAAAGGTGTAACAATACGATCGCTAGCTAAATAAATTGCAATAACTGTGGCTAATTTAGTCTCACCAATAATAACTAGATATACCCCAATAGCTAACGGTACAAATGAACTTAATCCAGAAAGCAAGTTTGCTAACAACCTCGATGTAAACCGAACATGATTCATTTGAAAATAGGCTTCTTCTGTTTGATTCAATGTTCCCATCAACTTATTCAAAAAGATTTTTTCTACAAAAAAGTTTTTAATAATCGACTTACTTTTCAAATATTCTTGTTGTTGCAAGATACTTAATTGGTTCACTTCAGCCCATCTCTTTGAGTGGTTTCGAATAGATTTAGCAAATAATTTTGGAACTAATATTGGTAAGAACGATAACGTAATAAAGAGAGCTGCTAACTTTAAATCTATAGCAGATACATACAACAAGGTAACTAACGCAAATACGAGGCAATAGAAAAATCCCATGATAGACTTGATTCCCTGTTCTTCTAATAGTTTTAATTCACTAAGCACTATTGACTCTACTTCTTGTTGGTTAAACTTTCCGTAAAAGAATGCTGTAATGATTTTTTCTTTAAGCGTTAATGTTAATTGTTTTATCATCCTTTGTTGAGAATCTTCCCATATAAATAATCCAAGTCGAATAAGTGAATAACTAAGAATACCTATGATTGAAATTTTTACTAAATCCTCAACTTTTTGAGTGGATGAAACATCTATTAAACCTGAGATAAAGGAAGGAATAATAATACCGTCTAAAGCCGTTAAAGACATACCAATGGCAATTAATACTAAGTATTTACGTGGTAACCACTTCAAAATTTTCTTCATATAATCCATCATTTCACTTCCCAACCAACAAGATTCTAATCAAATTTATGCGTTATTCTTTTACGCTCAACTATCATTCATATTCATTATTAATTTTAGTATAGGACATTTGTGAAAAAAATCAATAACTAAAACAAACGGCATTTCAGTATAGGCGTTACTTTTGCAGATATCATCTTAAAAGAAAAAGGAGAACGGAAATCCGTTCTCCTAATCACTTACGCTTATTTAATTAATTCGTAAATCGCTTCTGCGTAAATTGCAGTTGATCTGAATAAATCTTCTAATGCGAAGAATTCATTTGCTTGGTGCATTGTATCGATTGAGTCTGGGAATAGCGCACCATACGCTACACCACGTTCAAAGATACGTCCGTATGTTCCACCACCGATTGATTGTTCATGTGCAGGTAATCCTGTTTGACGGTGATATACATCTAATAATGTTGATACTAATTTATCTTCTGGTGATACATAGTGAGGAACTTGTGCTTTACCGTGAGCTACTGTGAAGCCATATCCTGAAGCCACAACTTCTGTCTTAATTTCAAGACCTTCTGCAGTTACCCCTAATGGATAACGGAAGTTCACTACTGCTACCCCACCTAATTCTGGTGTGTAAGTGAAGATTCCGGCATTGGCTGTCAATGGTCCCATCACTTCATGGTTGAAGTCTACTTTCAAGTTTTTACCATCAGTATCTTCATGTAATACTTCAGCAGCAAAAGCTAAGTATTTCTTCGCGTTGCCTTTGAAGTTGAGTTGGTTTAAGAATTTAGCCAAGTGAGTTCCGGCATTGATTCCTTTATCTGGAGTTGAACCGTGTGCTGATTTACCAACAACGTCTAAGATAACTTTGCCGTCTAATACTTGAGCACTACCTTCAATAGGATTTGCAGCAACATATGCCAAGAAGCGGTCAACCACTTCGTCTGCATTTGGAACAACGATTTCCGCATGGGCATCTTGAGGAACCATGTTTTCACGTAAGCCTGCGTCGAAGCTTAATAATTGATAGTCGCCTTCTGCAGCTCCACCAGGAATATCATAGTGTAATGAAAGAATTCCTTTTTCACCATTGATGATTGGGAATGTTGCGTCTGGTGAGAAACCAAAGTCTGGCATTTCTTCTGTTTGGAAGTAACGGTCCATACATTTCCAACCTGATTCTTCGTCTGTTCCGATAATGAAACGAACACGTCTAGAAACTGGTAATCCTAATTCTTTGATGATTTTTAATGCGTAGTATGCTGCCATACTTGGTCCTTTGTCATCGCTTGAACCACGCGCATAAATACGATCATTAATAATTTGTGGTTCGAAAGGATCTGTATCCCATCCAGTACCCACTGGAACAACGTCCACGTGACCTAATACACCAAGAGTTTCTTTGTAGTCTGGATTTGGTGCAAATTCAATGTGTCCTGCTAAGTTTCCAACTTGTCTTGTTGTGAAACCATCACGTTCACCGATTGCTAAGAATGCTTCAAGTGCTTCTTTAGGTCCAGGTCCTACTGGTGCATCCTCTGTTGCTTTAGAATCATCACGTACACTGTCGATACGTAATAATGTGAATAAATCTTTTAATAGATCTTCTTTACGAAGTTCTACTTCTTTTTTCCAATCAATTGTCATCCAATCGCTCCAATCTCTATCAAGTAGATTCAATAATTTTATCTTACCATTTTTACAAAGGGATGAAAAGCGGTTAAACCCTTTCTATAACAAATAAAAGCCTAGGATTTCTCCTAAGCTTTCGTTATTCATGAATCATTAATGATTCTAATTCTTCTTCGGTTAAAGGTCTGCTCTCTCCTAACGCGAGGCTCTCATCCAACTTGAGTGGTCCCATCGTGAGTCGCTGCAGGTCGACAACGGTTTTCCCGCAGGCTTTGACCATTCGTTTCACCTGGTGGAATTTCCCTTCTTTCAAATGAATCTGAACAATCGACTCATCCTGCGTCGTTGACAGAATATCCAGACGCGCTGGCATACACTCCGTTCCATCCGATAACACGATGCCCTTCTCAAAAGCAGCGGCATCTCCCTCTGTCATCACGCCTTCGACTCTTGCTTGATAGATTTTTGTGACGTGTTTCTTCGGCGAAAGAAGACGGTGTGCCAACTCTCCATCATTGGTCAGAAGCAATAATCCATGCGTATCGATATCCAAACGGCCTACTGGGAAGACTCCTTTTTTAAAATAAAGTGGATCGATTAAATCCAGTACTGTTTTATGAAGATTATCTTCGGTGGCACTGACGACTCCCTTAGGCTTATTCATCATAATATAGACGAACTCTTCGTATTGAATTTTTTCGCCATCGAATAGAATCTCATCCGTTTCGGGATTCACTTGAACTTTCCCATTGTTTACGACTTTACCATTGACGGTAATTCGTTTTGCTTTTAATAAAGATTTGACCTCGGAACGAGTTCCAAGGCCACAATCTGCTAAACATTTATCTAATCTCATTATTTCATCCTCAATTTACGACGAATACCACCGACACGAGCGCCAAGCATTTCATCAGCTAATCGATTCTTCAAGGTAATTAGTCCATAAGTCGCCGCTCCGACAAAACCTACAGCAGCAACTGCAATTAACGCACGAACTTTACCACCGATTGGCATTACATGTTTAATCGCATAGAGCGTAACCGCTGAAGTAATGGCCATCGCAAGAGAAGCAAGAAGCACTTGCCCGAATTTCTTCAATACGTAATTCAAATCGAATCGAGTAATACGAAGAACGTGACGGCACATATAAAGCGTCGCTACAAAGTACGCTACTGAACTGGCAATTAACGGACCTGCTCCACCAAGGAAGTAAATCATCATTGGTTGCCATAGCAATTTAATAAGCACCGTAAATCCTAATGCTTTAATCGCAATAATGTGTTGTTCCATCGACTGCAAGATATACGTGAACGTTACGAATAATCCTAAGAACACACACATGATACATGAAACCATTAATAAATACGTCCCTGTTGGGTCTGGTGAATAGAACACGTTATAAATCGGCTCTGATACAATCGCCATTCCGACAGAAGCTGGAATCATGATGTATGCAAATAATCCAAGGTTGTTCGCAATGACGCGTTTCACTTCTTCACGGTCATTCACTGAATAATGAGCCGCAAGCAGTGGCAATGCCGCTGTTGAGATACTCATCGCGAGCGAAATCACGATCATAATAACCTTATTCGCATTAAATCCAAATAAAGTAATCAGTTCTTTTCCTTCTTCAAACGAGAAGTTCGTAAAGATTGGAACGAGACGTTGGAATGTTTCTTGGTCAATCAAGCTGATGATTTGAATACTTGAAGTTACTAACACGAAAGGTAAAGCTTCACGCATGACTTCAAAAATAATTTTCCAGAAACTTAGTGGACGTTCAGGACGCCCTTCTTCCATTAATTCCATCATACCTTTATGGTCACGGAACATCTTATACGCTAAGTATAAGAACGCGATGACCGCTCCGACAAAGGCCGCAAATGTTGAATGGGCTACAGCAAGAACATAACCGCCAGAAACAATACGCATTACAAAATACGTTAGTCCTAACATATACAAGATACGGACTACTTGTTCCCATAATTGAGATTTCGCAGAAGCAGCCATTTCATTATATCCTTGATAGTATCCACGCATTAAGCTTAGCGGTGGAATAATGAGTACCGCAGGCGTAAGCGAACGGATGACCATAATACTGTCCGCAACTTCTTCAGGAGTAGCTCCTTTTGCAAAAAGTGGCGCTGCAAAATACATTCCCGCCGCAAAGACCAGTCCAAGGAATGTCATAAAGAGCATCGTTCCTTTGAACAAGCGCCAACTTGTTTTATAGTCTCTTCTTGCTTGGTTATCCGCTACGATTTTAGAAATCGCAACAGGAATCCCTGCCGTGGATATTTGTAATACTAAAGCATAAATATTATAGGCTATAAAATATAAGTAGTTCGCATTATCCCTATCGGCACCCATCCACATTCCCCAAGGGATGATATATAGTGCTCCAAGTAATCTTGAGACGATATTCCCAATCGTTAACCAAGATGAACTTTCCAAGAGAATTTGTTGCGAATTTTTCTGATTTCGAATTTTATCACTCAGGCCTACATAAGGCTTTCTTTTAAACATATATTGAAAAATCCTCTTTCTTAAATTATACCAACCATAAGAGTACATTATTTTAATGTAAAATGCTAGCAATCTTATGAAACTTTAAGCAGTTAGTAAACTTTGCATAAAAAAAGAACCGAGCTGAAGCGCTCGATTCTTCTGATTAATTAGTCTAATAAACTTGTTTGACCTTCTTCTTCCACTTCGACAGGAGCTGCTACTCCAATGCCATAGTGGGCACGAACTTTTTGGTTCAAGTCGGCAACGACTTCTGGATGGTCTGCTAAGTATGCTTTTGCATTCTCACGACCTTGACCAATCTTCTCGTCGTTATAAGCGTACCATGCACCACTCTTCTTCACGAAGTCGAGGTCTGCTGCCATGTCGAGTAATTCTCCAAGTTGAGAAATCCCTTCTCCGTACATAATATCCACAACAGCTGTTTTAAATGGTGGAGCCACTTTATTTTTAACAACTTTGATTTTAGTTTGGTTCCCTAAAATTTCAGTACCTTGTTTGATTTGGTCTGCACGACGTACTTCTAAACGAACAGTCGCATAGAATTTCAACGCACGTCCACCAGGTGTTGTTTCAGGGTTTCCGAACATAACGCCCACTTTTTCACGAATTTGGTTGATAAAGATTGCGATTGTTTTTGTTTTATTAATAGAACCTGATAATTTACGTAATGCTTGAGACATTAAACGAGCTTGTAAACCTACGTGTGATTGCCCCATGTCGCCATCGATTTCGGCACGTGGAACTAACGCAGCAACTGAGTCGACGATCACGATGTCAACGGCTCCTGATGATACTAAAGCATCTGCAATTCCTAATCCTTGTTCCCCTGTATCTGGTTGAGATAATAATAATTCATCAATGTTTACGCCTAAAGCTTTTGCGTATTCTGGATCTAGAGCGTGCTCAGCATCGATAAACGCTGCTACTCCACCACGTTTTTGAACTTCCGCAACAGCATGTAATGCCACTGTTGTTTTACCTGAAGATTCTGGTCCGTATACTTCAATGATACGTCCACGAGGGAATCCACCTACACCTAATGCGATATCTAATGCTAGAGAACCTGAAGATACTGTTTGAATTTGTGTATCTACTTTTTCTCCTAATTTCATTACGGCACCTTTACCGTAGCTCTTTTCAATTTTCTTTAGCGCATCTTCCAATGCTCTTTGACGATTTTCATTTTCTGCCATGTTTTAATTCCTCCACGAATTTTAAGTCAAACATATTGTACACTATGTTCTATTCCATGCGCAAGCAATATGCGAACATTTGTTCTTATTTTGTTCGACCTTGTTTTAATAAATACTTTCTAAGTAAATTCCAACCATGTTGTACCGCGAATTCACGGTTATCGTTACGAGTACGTGCAAGATGTAATTCAAGAACTTCGACGTCTGTTTGAGAAGCTAATGCGACGAAAATCGTTCCGACTTCTTTTCCTTCCATTTCACTTGGTCCAGCGACTCCTGTAAATGAAATTCCTAAATCACTTTGATAATGAAGTCTTGCTTGTTCAGCCATGGCTTTGGCACATTCTGCACTGACCATTCCGTATTGATCGAGCAAGGTACTGTCGATTCCTAGTTGCGTTTCTTTCGCTTCTCGTTGATAAGCGACTGTTCCCCCTTGGAAATAGGCGGAGCTTCCTTCGAACGCCACGACACTTGCTGCAAACAGTCCTCCTGTTAAACTTTCAGCAGAGGCAATCGTGAGTCCTGATTCTTTTAATAACTCAACAGTCACTTCTTGCAATGTATTGTGATCTCCATATCCATAGAAGAATTCTCCTACTTGCGATTGAATTAGAAGTTCCATTCCATCAAGAAGTTCTGTGCACTCTTCTTTTGTTTTCCCGTTAGCAGTTAAGCGAAGCATCACTTCGAATTTACCGGCATATGGTGCAATCGTTGGATTTGTTTGTTCTTCAATTAGATTTTCTAAAATGGTTACTAATCGAGATTCTCCAATTCCAAAGAAACGTAAGTAACGAGATTCGAATAAATCCACTTTGCCAACTTTTTTTCTTAAGAAAGGCAACACTTCTTTTTGCATCATCATTTTTAATTCATTTGGTGGTCCAGGTAGAACAATGAATTGTCGGCCATCTTTTTCAAAACCACAACCAACTGCAAGTCCATTATGATTTTTAAAAACAGTACCGCCTTCGAAAGCTAGTGCCTGTCTACGATTATTTTCACTCATGTCGCGATGAGAACGCACGTGAAAAGCAATCACTTTTTGAAGAGCTGCCTCATCTTCGACAAGTGGCACATCTAAAAACCGCGCCAATACTTGTTTAGTGATATCATCTGTTGTTGGTCCAAGACCTCCAGATAAAATAATCAACTCACTTCTTGAAGCGGCTAATTCAATCGCTTCATACATTCTTTCTTCATTATCACCAACCACTTGTTGATAGTAAGTTGGAATCGAATTTTTAGCTAATTCTTGGGCAAGGTAAGCACTATTCGTGTTCACAATTTGCCCCATTAGCAACTCTGTACCAACTGCAATGATTTCTGCATTCATAATTTCGCCTTCCTTAACACTCTATTGTAAAAGTAAAAGCCCAAAACAACTGTTTCAGGCTTCGTTTGTTATTCTGTTTTAGTAAATGAATCCGCAAATACATGTCGATTCTTTACAAAATAATCCAAACCTGAATAGATTGTAAATACTAAACAACTATAAAGTAAGATTTGTCCGATTGGAACTCCAATGGCCTTAAAGAACAAATCATCTGTTAATAGGAAAATAATCGCCAACATTTGAGTAGCGGTTTTTACTTTCCCAGGCCAAGCAGCTGCCATGACTTCGCCATCTGTCACCAGTAATAGTCTAAGCCCCGTTACTGCTAATTCACGACAAACAATGATACTTACGACCCAAGCAGGTGCTAAATTGAATGAAACAAGCATAATGAATGCACTCATTACTAGCATTTTATCTGCTAAAGGATCAGCAAACTTCCCAAAGTTCGTCACTAATTTGTATTTGCGTGCTAAATATCCATCAAGATAATCTGTAAAACTAGCTACTGCGAAAATAATCATCGCCAAGAAGTGAACTACACTGATTTGAGAGCCTACAAGACTCATCACGCCGAGCGCTTCACTTGGCAAACACATGAGGATGATAAACACCGGAATCATGAAAATTCGCAATACGGTTAATTTATTCGGTAAATTCATCGCAATTCTCCTATTGAATCGTGATATAAATACGTGTTGCTGTTGAACCTTCAGGAATTGTTAGTTCAACACCACCAACAGTAATCGTACCTAATGGCGTATATCCAAAGTCCATACGAATCGTAGTTGTTCCTTCTGGAATCGAACCAGTCACTGTTTGATTCGTTGCTGGAACTCCGTCTGCCACAACTTTACCATCCGCTGAAATTTGTGCCCATAAAGCATTTCTTGCTTCATTTAACACTTTCACATCTAATGGGAATTTACTTACATTCGCAATATAGTACAATGCATTTCCGTTTGCATATGAATAAGTAACGCTTGTCACTTCTGGAGCTGCAGTTGTCGTTGTAGCAACAGTTGTTTCTGCTGCAACAGCTGTTTGCGTTGTGGCTTGAGTCGTTACAGGAGTATTACGTTGAGCACGGTTGCTAAATACGGCTTGCCCGATTGCAAAAATAATCGCCACGATGAACATTCCCAATAAAATGGTTGGGAAGTAGTTTTTTAGAGTATTTGATACTGAAGACCATTTACTCTTGTTTTTATTTAAACGTGAACGATTACTTGAAGCAGAAGTCGTATAAGTTGTAGAAGGAGTTGTCTTCACAACAGCTTGCGGGATTTCTGATGCATGCTCTTCTAATAAAGCTGCTCCATCTAATCCAACTGTATCAGCAATTTGTTTGATGAATGCGCGTGTATAAAACGCACCTGGCATCAAGTCGAAGTCATTATCTTCAATTGCGATTAAATAACGTTTTTGAATTTTTGTAATTTGTTGCAAGTCATCAAGAGTGTAGCCTTTTAATTGCCTTGCACTTTTTAAAATTTCTCCGATTGTTTGTGTCATTATTTCACCATCTTTTCATTTTCTCATTGAAAAGTATACCATATCTTGAAAATGAAAAAAACAAAAAGAAGTCGCTATGTAGTGTTTAGCCTATTTTACAAACTGAATATATAGTGTATCTTCCTTTGAGTGACCATTTGGAAGGTGCGCCTTTAGGGTAAATTGATGCGTCTTCTCATTCCATTCTACCCTCACCGTGCCACTGGAAAATTGAATGGTATCTGGAAAAGTCATCTCATCCCCATTAAAAGACAGTTTTTGCCGTACTGTCTGACTCGCCATCTCAAGCAATATGTCCATTCGATACCCATCTTCCAGAAGGCGATATTCAAGAGTGTTGTGGGCATGAATTTTGAGTAGCGCGATAATAAGGAAACTGGCAATGGCAAGTAACGCCAGAAACTGAAATAGTAATGTTCCTTTTCTTTTAGGGTTTGTCATTTTTCTTTTCCTTAGCCTCTTTCACTTTGACATAAATGACTCGATTCTTTGGCGCAAAATTTAAGCGGAAAGTACTTCCTTGATTGAGCGTTGTCGAAATCAGTAACCTGCTCCCGTTTCTTTTAATGGAAAGACTCCGAATGCCATAAAGAAATGGTTGGTGTCCTCCACTTCCTCCTGCTCCTTTATAAATCTTCCCGCCATCTTTCCAACTAGAAACAAGCGTAATGACTTCTGTTTTCTCAGATGTCATATTTTCAAAATGCGCTGTATAAGGATCGTAGCCATTAAACGATGTCAGCCTAAAACCCGCATAATTAAAATTCATTTGCTGAACAGCGACATGCCATTTAATATCGTCAGGAACATTGAGGCGGTCCTTGATTTTTAGAAACGCCGTAGAAAGTCCCATAAACGCTACTAAACTAATCGAGATGATCACGAGCGCAATTAGGTGTTCAACGAGGATAAACCCGTACTTTTTTCTCGGTAATCGCATTGATTTGAAACACCTCCTCGTGCTCTCCACAAGAAACCGTCACTGTCGTTGGAGAGGTCGCTAGTTTCACTCTTTCAAATGTCACTTTATTCATCTTTTGAAAGTCTTTATTTGGCAATTTTTCAACGCTAGCAGGATAAGTTGCACTCGCTTGTAGATCCATTAACTGAGTAGCCGCAGCGTCCAAAAAGCAGCCTTTAAGTTGTTGACGGTGATAGAGTTGTCCCATCATAAAACTGATTAAGGATACAATAACGGTTAAAACCATCAGCCCAACTAATGCTTCAAGCAATACATACCCTCTACTTTTCGGTAATTTCAACATGATACTTTGCCTCCCCTAATTGAAAAACATAAGTGTATCTGCGACTTTGTCCATCAAAAGTCACAGATGAGAACTGACTAACATTCCCACTATAGGGCTTAAAACCATACGTTTGAACAGAATAACTTTTCATCGTATCCGGAAAGCGAATTTTCTTATCCAATTCTCTAGCTCCGTGACAATTTAATTCCACAATTCCGCCAGAAACAGTTACAAACGAACCTTGTCCCGTTGAAATAGCTGTAATCTGCGCTGTATCCATCACTTGCTCAAATTCTCTTAGAAATACTTCTTCCTTCCAATTTACATAGGAATGACTAATCAAAGGCGGAGTCAATATCAGTAAGAAGCAAGCAATGGAAAGCGCAATTAAGCATTCAACAAGCGTAAATGCTCTTTTTTTCATCATTAATGTTAATTATTTTCAGCTGCAGTTTTATCAGCTTTGTTATAGGCATCTAGTTGGTTTTTATCAATATACTTTTGATTAAGCAATTCATCCACTGTTGGAGCAGTATTTGTATTCTTATCCAACATATACGCTTGCTTTTGGTTCTCGATTATATGCACAATAGCAGCATCCGATTTTTTCTTTGCTTCTTCTCGTTGGTGTGCAATATTTGGAATAAGTAGCAGCATCATCAAGCCAATAATAAAGAGGCACACGAGTAATTCGATTAACGTGAAGCCTTTTTTCTTTGTTTTCATTTTCATTTTAATTTCCTCCAATCATCGTTAGTGTCGGTAGTAATAAGATCAGATACATGGAAACGATGAGGAATCCAATCCCCATAAGTAGTAACGGTTGAATCCACTTGATTTTCTTTTCGATGCCTTGGGTAAATTCGTCGAGCATTTGGTCTGCATATACTTGCAGTTGCACGTCTAGTTGCCTTGTCTTTTCCCCTTCTAACACGAGCCAGATAAACTCTTGCCGGAATAGCTTCATTTTCTCAAGTGCCATAGAAAAGGACTCTCCTTGAATCAGCTGTTCTTCCAGCTTCTGTGCAATCATTTTTGAAAGAGCACTTGTTCCTTCTTTTTTGAGTTCGGACACCATCGACAATAGCGACTGCCCATTTCCGAGAAAATACGAGAACTCTCGTGCATACAAAAACGTCACGTATTGCTGCGCACTCTTTCCAATGACCGGCAGTGAAATCAACATACGAAACTGATCATAGGTGTTCTTTCTTTTCCAGTACAAGCGAACTGCAAGAATAATGGTTATTAGCACTATTAGAAATCCTAGAGCCAGCTGTGGTAAATTTTGAAACCCAAGCCATATCCAATAAAGGAAGCCAGACTGCTTGAGTTGTTCTTCTTGTACCATGCTGGAAAGTTGGTCGAGTAACAGCATTCGGATACAGAGCACCATCCCGATAACAAACGTAAAAAGAAACGCAGGATACATCATCATCTGTTGCATTTTCTTTTGTTGTTTTTGCTTCCTGGTGAGAAACTCCCCAATCGATGCACAAGCCTTCTCGAAGCTACCAAACTGCATGGATAAATAAATTTGCGAGGTATTCGTTTCTGAGTACCCGACCCGTTTCAAGCACTCATCAAAGCGCCGTCCTTCTCCAAGCGTATCCCGCATTTGTTCGAGGTCCGTCTTTTGCCCTTCGAATAAGTATTCTAAAAACTTCAATGCCTCATCCAAGCTGAACCCTTCCTCAAGTAAATGAGCAAGCTGAATGAGGAAACGACTTTGAACCGGCCCCTTCCATTTCTTAGATAATTTGATAGGTTTCGTAAGTTTTGTCCGTAATGTATCCCAATGCATAAGCCTTCCTCAATACCTTATTAAAAGGATGTACTCTTTCTTCGTCTGCCGAAAATTGATTCGTTTTAAAGAAATGCGCTAACTTTTCATGAGTTTCAATTTCAAAAATCGTTCCGCGCTTTTCTCCGTTTGTTAAATGATTACAATGAAGTTCGCATTCCTTACCGCATAGCCCACAATACCGAGGGAGTAGGCGTTGTGAACAAATCGCGATAATGGTTTGCTCGAGCATTGTCTTACTGACGCCCAGTTCCAAGAGCCTTGCTACCACTCCATTACAGTCCTTGGCATGAACGGTCGCTAGAATTAAGTGCCCCGTTAAGGCTGCACGTATCGCCATCTTTGCCGTCATTTCGTCTCGGATTTCACCGATGAGTAAAATGTCTGGGTGATGACGCAGGCAACTCTTAATGAGTAATTCGTACGTAATTCCAGCCTTCTCGTTAATCTCCGTCTGTAAAAACATCGGCTCATGATACTCCACTGGGTCTTCCATCGTAATCACTTGAAGTGTCTTTTCTTGCATACGGCCCCTGAGCAAAGCATACATCGTACTCGTCTTCCCAGAACTGACCGGTCCGGAAAATAAAATCAAGCCGCTCTTATAGCGTAAGAATTGTTGTAAGAGCGCCCAGTCCTTTGGAAAATAAGTCATCGAACGAATCGACGCTTTTTCTTTTTTTGACCGATGCAAGAGCCGAATGACCATGGATTCCTTCTGCTTAAAATTTGTAATCACTGATAATCTCAGTTCAATCATCTGTTCCTTTGAAATCTCAAAGGTTAAGGAACCACTCTGCGGTCTTCGTCTTTCTCCAACATCCATTCCCGCTTGATACTTTAAGTACGAAATAAATTGCAAGGCCACTTCATCTGAAATTCTTCTCAACTCTTTTAACCCATTAACATCTCTTAAATAAAATACATACTCCTCTCCAACCGGTAATAAATGAATATCATCTAATTGGTGTTTAATGGCTTGCGTGAACACTTCCGTTGCTAATTCATTCATTTCCATCGTTCTTCCCCCACTCTTTGACTAGTCATAAAGAACTACGAAAAAATATAAAAAGGAG
>JABZYV010000036.1:0-19594 GCA_015264955.1 Streptococcus sp.
GTAGTAATTGAAGGCCAAAAGACTGCCTATTTCTCTGAAAAATTCTTAGAAATCACGGTGCCAGTCACAACGAAAGAACAAATCAAGGAAATCAAAAAAACGGTCACTCATATCGCGAAAAAACACGACGAGGAACCGTACAAAGCACTGGCAACGACGCAACAAGCCATCTTCAACCAGCTCGAAGAACAGGACGAAATCGACGCCGCAGCCATCTTCGACAAGGTGTTCGAGGAAAAACCGCTCGCACGTGAAGCCGCACAGTTGGCCATCACCGAAGAACGCGTCCCAGAAAAAATCGCCGTAACGAACGTGCCAAAATACGAACGCAAATATAGCAAGCAAAAATTCAAACTCGACAACGGAATCGAGATTACCATTCCAAGTGAAATCTACGAAAACAAGGAGATGGTCGAATTCATCAACAATCCAGACGGTTCTGTTTCGGTACTGATCAAAAACATCGAAAGTATCTTAAATAAATTTAATGCGTAGTGCGCCCATTCTATTATTATTTCTAATAAAAAAGCTTTCTACCTCAACTAATCTGAGGCAGAAAGCTTTTTGTCATTATTGTCTATTTAAAAACCAAAAGATTCCGAAATACTCCGTATAAAAAAACATTCTAGTAACTGGTTTATTCGAATATAATTTAGCAAGTTTAACTAAAGCAAATGTTACTATCCAATATTGCGCTTGCATATCTTTAGAAAAAACTCCTGAAAAGAATAGTCCCATTTCTAAACAGAATTGTATCATTAAAGGTTGCCAAACTGTTCTAGATGGTAAATCCTCCCAGAGATATCGCCATAGTTTTTTTAGGAACATATTCTTTCATCTCCCATCAAGTACACCATTCACAAAACTATCTTCATTTCCTCAAGTTAATTTTATCACAAACTTATTTTAAATCAAGGTGCTGAGATGTTATTTCACTTTTATGGAATAAAAAAACTGCTAACCTCCTGTGTTAGCAGTTCCTTGATTATTTAAACTCTTTCCAATCCATCTTTGTTAAATCGATGGTATCTTCTTGCTTCAATCCTAGGTCTTCTAGTTTGAATTGCATTTTTTCGAATTTCAAAGCATTTACTAGCGTTAAACCTGCTCCTTTTGGTTCCAGTTTGAACACTTTAGCATCTCCATTTCCTGTTCCAGACAAGAATTCAACTGTGTAGAGCAATCCGCCTTTGAAGAAACTAAAGGCACTTCTAGCTCCACCCGCTTCGGCAACGTAACTTTGATGCAAGATTTTTGGAGTCTTGCCATCTAAGTAGTACGCCACGACCGTGAATGGTTTGCCGTTTGCAGTATGTCCGATAAACAATTCATCCACTCCATCGTCGTTGATGTCATAGAATAAATATTGCAGCGAATCTTTTTGCTTATTCAAGCTGTTGGCCGCCCAATATTCAAGCGGTACATTGAGTTTTCCTGCCACATCCGCACCCAGTTCTTTTACGGTGCGGATATCTTCGAAGACTTTCGCGTACAACTCTTTATTATCTGGTTTAGGCGCAACGGTTGTCGTAGTCTCAGTCGTTGGAGCTGCCGTCGTAGCAGCTTGCGTCACTTGCGACTGCTCGGCTCCTGCGTCTTTCGTCTGTCCATTTCCACAAGCACCTAATACTAGTGCTAGTAGCGTCATCATTCCTAAGTGAGCTCTTTTCATCGTTCTTCCTCCCTTGGTTATAATGGTTTCTTCAATGGAAGACCCGGTTTTCTTGGATACTTATTCGGTGTTTCCTTCGTCTTTAAAATCGTGACCACGTGACGGTTTCCGCCTTCATATGGCAAGTCGAAAGAGACGTCCCCTTCTACTTTTCCGCCAAGAATCGCGATCGCTTTTTTCGCTTCTTCCAACTCAACTTCTGTATGCGCCGCTTTTAACGCGAGGAAATACCCCTGCTTTTTCACGAGCGGCATGCAAAATTCGCTCAATACACTAAGTTTGGCAACGGCACGAGCAGTCACCACATCAAACGATGCACGGAAAGCTTTATTTTGCCCAAAGGTTTCAGCGCGGTCATGGAAACATTGCACGTCTTTTAGCCCAAGCGTCTCCACTAATGTATTCAAGAATGTAATGCGTTTATTCAATGAATCCACAATCGTCACCTTCAAGTCTGGGAAGACGATTTTCAGCGGAATACTTGGAAATCCTGCACCCGCACCCACGTCGCAAAGCGTTTGGTCGGTCAATTCATGATGAAATCCAAGCGCCAATGAATCGTAGAAATGCTTCAAGTACACGCCCTCTTCATCCGTAATCGCCGTCAAATTCATCTTCTCATTCCATTCCACTAATAGATGGAAATATTGGTCGAACTGCTTCTTTTGCTCGTCCGATAATGTAATCCCATGTACTTCTTGGAGTCTTTGATAAAATTCTTCTGGTTTCATACGCGCCTCCTTATTCTTGTACTTTAGCAATCTTGCCTTGTTCGATATAGACCATCAAGATCGATACGTCGGCTGGGTTCACCCCACTAATACGGCTCGCTTGCGCAATCGTTTCTGGTTGAATTAATTTCAAACGTTGACGCGCTTCGGTCGCGAGTCCATTAATCGCATCATAGTCGATATTGGCTGGAATACGTTTGGCTTCCATACGTTTTAATTTCTCCACTTTTTCAATTGCTTTGGCAATATAGCCTTCGTATTTAATCGAGATTTCTACTTGTTCTTTCACTTCACGAGAGACTTCCACCGTTTCTCCGGCAAAGCCTACTAATTCGTCATAGCTTAATTCTGGACGTTTCAACAAGTCGCTTAAAAGGATGCCGTCTTTCAATTCCGCAGATCCTTTTTCCGCCAAGAACGCTTGTAATTCAGCGGTCGGTTTCAAGCGAATCGATTGCATGCGTTTGATTTCGGCTTCAATCGCTTCTTGTTTTGCTTGGAAGGCGGCATAACGTTCGTCGTCAATCAATCCAAGCTCGCGTCCTTTTTCCGTTAAACGTAAATCGGCATTGTCATGACGAAGTAAGAGACGATATTCCGCACGAGAAGTCAATAGACGGTAAGGTTCTGTCGTTCCTTTTGTAACCAAATCGTCCACCAATACGCCAATATACGCATCGCTTCGGCCAAGAATAAATGGCTCTTCTCCGCGAATCTTACGCACGGCATTAATCCCAGCATAGAGCCCTTGCCCCGCTGCTTCTTCGTATCCACTCGTTCCGTTCATTTGTCCGGCAGTGAATAAGTTTTGGACGAGTTTTGTTTCAAAGGTATTTTTCAATTGGTGCGGCACGACCACATCGTACTCGATGGCGTAACCCGTACGCATCATCTCCGCATTTTCCAACCCTTCCACGCTACGAATCATCTTGATTTGCACGTCTTCTGGAAGAGAAGTTGACAACCCTTGAATATACACTTCTTCCGTATTTTCCCCTTCTGGTTCTAGGAAAATTTGGTGACGAGGCTTGTCGCTGAAACGAACGATTTTATCTTCAATCGATGGACAGTAACGCGCCCCGACCCCTTCTACAATCCCTGTAAACATCGGTGCACGGTGTAAGTTCTCACGAATCGTTTCATGCGTTTGTTCGTTCGTATACGTTAACCAACAAGGAATTTGGTCGTAGCGGTAGTCTTCGTCTTTTGACGTGAAACTAAATAAGTTTGGCGTATCGTCCCCTGGTTGAATTTCTGTTTTACTGTAATCAATCGATGAGCCTTTGATACGTGGCGGAGTTCCTGTTTTGAAACGCGCCAATTCGAAGCCTAATTCGAGTAAGTTCTCTGATAATTTAATCGATGGTTGAGAGTTATTGGCACCGGATGAATATTTCAATTCCCCGATAATAATTTGACCACGAGAAGACGTTCCGGCCGTTAAAACCACCGCTTTTGAACGGTAGATGGCACCTGTATTCGTGATAACCCCTTTACATACGCCGTCTTCCACAATCAACTCTTCCGCAATCCCTTGGCGTAAATCCAAGTTTTCTTGCTTCTCGATTGTCTTCTTCATTTCTTGCGCGTATAAATGCTTATCCGCTTGCGCACGTAAGGCACGTACGGCAGGGCCTTTCCCAGTGTTCAGCATACGCATTTGAATATACGTTTTGTCGATGTTGCGACCCATTTCGCCCCCAAGAGCGTCGATTTCACGCACCACAACCCCTTTGGCAGGTCCGCCTACTGATGGGTTACATGGCATGAAGGCCACCATTTCTAAGTTCATTGTCAGTAATAATGTTTTTGCGCCCATACGTGCACTCGCTAGCGCCGCTTCACTGCCGGCATGTCCTGCACCGACGACAACTACATCATAATTTCCAGCTTCGTAAGTTGTTACCATAGTCTCTCCTTTACTTTCTTTCTCCATAAAATTCTACTTTGTGACTAACATATTCGCCTGCTTCATAATTAAACTTCGCAGAAAAGAACGGTTCATTCCCTAGTATCCACTCTAGGAAAATGCGGTCCCCTTCCCAAGAGGGTTTCTGGAGGACTTCATCGTAAGGAACCCATTCCAGCGTCCCTTCCGGCGAATCAATCAGCTCCCCTGAAAACTCCGTCACCCGAAAGACATACGTATACCAATCGTGTCCAGGGGTAAATTCTGGGAAGGTGATGATTCCTTTCATCTCCATCTTTGTTGCCTGTAGTCCTGTTTCTTCAAAAATCTCACGCACGGCACATTCTTCCGGAGTCTCTGCTGCTTCGAGTTTGCCACCAACGCCAATGTATTTGCCCTCATGGACATCGTTTGGCTTTTTGTTGCGTAATAACAGTAAAAATTCTTTGCCATTGTCCAAATAACAAATGGTCGCTAGCTTCGTCATCAGCATTTCCTCCTTGTGCCTTTTACTTCTATCGATGCGCCCGATCCTTTGGGAACATCACACGCTCGAATGAGGAGCGTTCACTCGTTCAGTCGTTCAGTCGTTCTCTCTTTATGAAAGAGAGAAAACGGAAATTCTTACGGATTCATTAGTAGCAGTAATGGGGAATAGCAACCAATGTGAATTACTGACTCTAGGGTTGTAACCCGTAGAGTCAGTTTGAAGCTTGGTAGGAATTGAGACGTAAGGCTCAATCCGATGCCCCATTACCGCTACTATGAAGATATCCGTAAAGAATTGAAGTTTGATCTCTTATTTCCCTAAACAGAACTGGCTGAACAATTGTGTTAACAGCTCGTCTTGAACAGTGTCGCCTGTGATTTCACCTAAGAGATCCCAAGCGCGGGTAAAATCGATCTGGATTAAATCAACAGGCATGCCCATATCGACCCCGTTCGCCACTTCTTGCAGCGCTTGTTCTGCTTTTTCAAGCAGCGCAATATGACGCGTGTTCGATAAGTACGTTGCGTCGCGCTCGTTCATTTGCCCTTGGAAGAAGTAATCGGCAATCTTTTCTTCCAATTGGTCGATGCCCTCTTTCTTCAGCATTGACGTTGTGACAATTTCGCTGTCTGTCGCGAATTCTTTGACCTTGTCCATGTCGATTTTCGTTGGTAGGTCTGTCTTGTTTAATAAAATAATGCGTTTGAAATCTTTCGTTTGTTCTAATAAGCGGAGGTCTTCGTCCATCAACTCTTCGCTTTGGTTTAAAATCAAGAGCACGAAATCCGCTTCGTTTAACGCTTTACGGCTTCGTTCCACCCCGATACGTTCAACGACGTCATCCGTTTCACGAATTCCAGCCGTATCAATCAGTTGGAGCGGCACGCCACGAACATTCACGTACTCTTCGATGGTGTCACGAGTTGTTCCAGCGATATCCGTTACGATGGCTTTTTCTTCGCGTAATAACACGTTCAATAGACTCGATTTCCCTACGTTTGGACGTCCAACAATCGCTGTCTTCAATCCGTCACGCAAGATTTTCCCTTGGCTTGCCGTGTTTAGCAATGCACGAATGCCTTGTGAGACTTGCTGCGTCTTCTCGCGCAACAGTTGCAAGGTCATTTCTTCCACATCGTCGTATTCGGGATAGTCGATATTCACTTCCACTTGCGCTAAGGTATTTAAGATTTCTTGTCGTAAATTCTGAATTAACTTCGAGAGTTCTCCGTCGAGTTGACGCATCGCCATTTGCATCGATTTATCTGTTTTCGCACGAATCAAATCCATCACGGCTTCCGCTTGAGATAAGTCGATACGTCCATTCAAGAAGGCGCGTTTTGTAAATTCACCAGGCTCGGCCAGACGTGCTCCCATGCGAAGAACGAGTTGCAAGATGCGGTTAATCGCCACAATTCCACCGTGACAGTTGATTTCCACAACGTCCTCACGCGTAAAAGTCTTTGGCGCGCGAAGTACCGTCACCATCACTTCATCAATGACTTCATCGTTCTTTGGATCCACGATATGCCCATAGTGAATCGTATGACTTGGCTGTTCTTTTAATCGTTTGTCTTTCAATCGATACACTTCGTCGGCAATGCGAATCGCATCATCCCCACTAATACGAACAATCCCGATAGCCCCTTCGCCAGGCGCCGTTGAAATCGCCGCAATTGTATCAAATTCTGTCTGCATACTATCCCTCACTTCCGTTTCATTGCACAAAAAAAGTGCACACTCCACCCCTTCCTCTTCTAGGGTGGCTCGCACTTTGACTGCTAACCGATATTCTCAAAGAGATTATACACTATTTTCCTTAGAATTCATAGGCAGAAAGGCAGATTGGATAAATTCCAAGCGTTTTTTATTTTCTTTTCAAATTTCTATCCTTCTCATTGCGCTCTTTCTCAAAACAAGATACAATTTTCCTATGAATATAAAGGAGGATTCCTATGGCAGTAGAACATCCATTTAACAAAATCGTAGAAGGCATTGCAGTTTCTGATATTCGTCAATTCGACGCAGAAGTTTCTACAATTCCTGGCATTATCAAATTAACTCTTGGAGAACCAAATTTTGACACACCTGAGCATATTAAAGAGGCGGCTATCCAAGCGATTAAAGACAATCACTCACACTACACACCAAACTCAGGGATTCCTGAATTACGACAAGCTGCGGCTGAGTATTACAACAAGAAATTTAATTTCAATTACACGGCAGACCAAGTCATCACAACAATCGGGGCAACGGAAGGGATTAACGCTAGCTTACAAGCCATCTTAAACCCTGGCGACACAGTGATCGTGCCAACACCAGTCTTCCCGCTATACTTGCCAATCACATTGGTGAACCAAGGGAACTTCATTACGGTGGATACAAGTAACGACGGATTCGTTTTAACAGCGGACAAATTACGCGAAACCATCGAAGCAAACCCAGATAAAAACTTCAAAGCGGTCGTTCTTGTATACCCAAGTAACCCAACAGGTGTGACTTACTCAAAAGAACAATTAGAAGACTTAGCCGAAGTAATCAAAGAGTACAAACTATGGGCACTTTGCGATGAAGTCTACGCAGAATTAACATACGACAAGACTCACTACTCTCTTGCGAATATTTTACCGGACCATACGATTGTCATCACTGGTTTGTCAAAATCACATGCAATGACAGGATGGCGTATCGGATTCATCTTAGGGCCAACACACTTCATGAACGAAGTTGTAAAAACTCACCAATACATGGTGACAGCTCCAACAAGCTTTGCGCAATACGGAGCGCTTGCGGCGATGTTACACGGCCAAGATGACTGCGCGAAAATGATGGTGGAATATAGCGAGCGTCGTGACTATCTTGCGGCTGAGTTGAAGAAACTTGGCTTCGAAGTGGCAAGTCCTGACGGCGCGTTCTACTTATTCGCGAAAATTCCTGCAAAATGCGGCACTGACTCATGGGCATTCGTTCGTGATCTTGCGCCAAAAGCAAAAGTAGCGCTAATCCCAGGGGTATCTTTCGGACCTGGTGGCGAAAGCTATGTTCGTTTCAGTTACGCAGCTTCAATGGAAAACTTAAAAGAAGTTGTCGCTCGTTTAACAACTTACTTAGCAAATATCTAACATTTAGAAGGCAAAAAAGACCATATATGGTCTTTTTTGCTTTATAGTTTATATACTATATCATTTTTATTAAAAAAATGTAGAGGCGGAACATGTAATTACCATATTTGGTAATTTCATGTTCGTTTTCATTCTGAAACTTTTTTCAAATTTTATATTGTAACAGGGTAGGCCGATTGATAAAAACAGTATTTACGGTGAATATACTGAAGTTGAATAACAAATAAAAGAGCTAAAATTATCATATATGATAATTTTAGCTCTTTTGCTTATTTCCAAATACTTTCGATAAACGTGTCGCGACCTGAAAGTCCGCGGTAACGTTTATAGTGTTCTGGATCCTTCTTGTAGAAATCTTGGTGATATTCTTCTGCAGGATAGAACGTGCTTGCAGGCTCGATTTTTGTCACGATATCTTTTTTGAATCGTCCGCTGGCTTGCAAGGCTACTTTTGAAGCTTCCGCAATCTTTCTTTGCTCTTCTGAATGATAGAAGATAACTGGTCGGTATGAATCTCCACGGTCCACGAATTGTCCCATTGCATCCGTTGGGTCCGTTTGTTGCCAGTAGACTTCTACGAGTTTTTCATAAGGGAATACTTCTGGGTCGAACGTGATTTGCACGGCCTCTGTATGTCCTGTTGTTCCGCTACATACTTCCTTGTATGTCGGATTTTCTTTGTGGCCGCCTGCGTATCCTGAGATCACAGACTCGATTCCTGGTTGGCTATCAAATGGCTTCACCATACACCAGAAACAGCCTCCTGCAAATGTAGCAATTTCTTTTGCCATGTGTATTCCTCCTACTCTTGTTCCGGGTTCAATGAAACATCTTCCCCGAAAATGCGCATCTTAATCGCGACACCTGTTCTTGTGCCTGCCAATCCACCGAGTCCCGTTTCACGGAGTTCTCGTGGCATTCTCATCCCGATACTGCGCATCGCTTCGATGGTTTCATCGGCTGGAATCACGTTTGTAATGCCCGCAAGTGCCATATCTGCGGCAATCAACGCATTCCCTGCACCAATCGCATTCCGCTTCACGCACGGCACTTCTACTAGACCGGCTACAGGGTCACAAACGAGCCCTAGTAAGTTCCCGAGCGCTGTCGCAAAGGCTTCGGAACTCTCTTGCGGCGTTCCCCCAGCTGCTTCAACGGCTGCGGCTGCGGCCATCGCACTGGCACTTCCGACTTCGGCTTGGCATCCACCTGTCGCCCCGGCAATCATCGCGTTATTAGCCACGACCATCCCAAAGGCTGCCGAAGTAAAGAGGAATCGAACTTGTTGTTCATGGTTCAAGTTCATCGTATCGGCAATCGAGAAGACAACGCCAGGTAAAGTTCCACTCGCTCCTGCTGTTGGAGTCGCACACACAAGCCCCATTGCAGCGTTGACTTCGTTTGTTCCAAGCGCGTATTGTACCCCCGCTAGAATACTATCCCCCGACAATGTTTTCCCGCGTTCACGATACTTCTTCATCTTCAACGCGTCGCCACCCGTTAAGCCTGTTGGAGAGAAAACACCCTCTCCTTCCACGCTTCGTTCAACGGCATTCTTCATCGTTTGTAAGTTTTTTTCCATTTTCTCCCAGATGTACTCACGGCTTTGCTGGGTCATTTCCATTTCCTGTTCAATCATGATTTCCGAAATGGGCTTCTTTTGTTCTGTTGCTAATGCTACCAATTCTTTAATGGTCGAAAACATTGCAAACTTCCTTCCTCATCATCACGCAAACATGTAGATGTCATGCGTTTTTCTTAATGTTTGTATTTGTTCTTTTAATTCTGGGGATAATAAATCAATAAGCTCATATCCCATCATTTGGCTATCTTCTGTCATTTCTACTCGTTGTTTTGAAATGGTAACGCCATGCTCATGTAGTAAACTGTAGAGAACAGGCATTTCCCCGAGAGAAACTACTTCAAGTAAAATCGGAAGTGGACCTGATAGATCCATCTTGAAGCCATCCACCTCGATGTACTTCACTTCCACTGCTCCGCCACCAACTGAGGTCCCAATGAGACGAATCGTACGTTGCTCGTTGCTCAAGGTCAAATCCGCAGTATTGGCGTGATTCACAGGGCTTGGTTCTTTTCGCTCGACAAATTCAATATGCATCCCTTGGGATACAGCAATCTCAACGGCACGCGGCACGCGCTCGTCATCTGTCGCAAAGCCTAAAATTCCGCTAATAATCGCAAAATCCGTTCCGTGTCCCTTATGCGTTTCGGAGAATGATTCATAATAGTCGCATCGCACATTCTTTGGCGTGCCTCCGAACAATTGTCTCGCAAGAGCACCAATCGCAATCGCTCCAGCAGTATGTGAAGAAGAAGGACCTACCATAATCGGACCAATAATATCAAAACAACTCTTATAATTTTGTACTTTATTCCCTTCCATGTCGGCACTCCTTTCTTTGCCTTTCTATCGTATCAGTATCCGCCTTTAATGTAAATTATTTTTGGCCGGCAACTCGTATAGCGTATGCATCGAGTAAGATTCTGCTGATGACTTGTAGCGGCAGGCGCGAGCGTACTTCATAGTCTGGGAAATACGAACTCTCAGATTTATAGCCAACAAACGTGATATCACTGAGTCTTGCCAGAGGACTCGCTCCGTTTGCGGTCAGTAAAATAACCGGCACTTCATTTTGTTGGCAAACACGCGCTGCTTCCACCAATTCTTCGGTATGCCCATTTAACGAGATAATAATCGCCACATCTTGGGTATTTAAACGGTGACTAATCGTTCGGATAATATTTGGATCCACATACTGTTCACAGGTACGCTCCAATAGATGGAGTTTAATTTCCATCTCGGTCGCAATCATTTCGCTGAGTCCTCGAGAAAATAGATATACTCGTTGGGCCCCAAAAATCGCCTGTACAGCATCCTCAATCGTTTTACTGTCCAGCTGTTCAATCGTCCGACGCACTTCCTGCTCGTTTTTCACGACAACCGCTTGAATTTTTTTGTCAACAGCTTCCAAACTGTTGAAGGTGGATAACTCTTCATTTGTAAAACGGTATTGTTTTTTTAAATCATGTTTAAAACTCGTAAAACCGTCATATCCTAGTTTCTTCATGGTTCGCACAATAGACGCAGTAGAAACATTTGCATCCTGACTCAACTTCACGATGGAAATAGAAGGGATCTCTTCTAGATGTTCCTCGATATAAGCGAGTAGATATTTTTCCGTATTCGTTAAACCTTGCGTGTTGAACATGCGAACTCCTCCATTTTGTAAAGATTTACAAATGTTAACCTCATTTTAGAAAACATTTACAACCTGACGTATGTAATAATAAGTATAGCAAAAAAAGCTTGGAGGTGAAATGATGATTTATACGTGTACGATGAATTTAGCCATCGATTTGTTCATTAAAACCGCGCAAATGCTACCGTCTGAAGTGAACCGAACCGACGAGGCTGTTTACATGCCAAATGGAAAAGGCGTGAACGTCAGCTTCATCTTAAAAGAACTCGGAATTGATAGCACCGCCACTGGATTTAAAGCAGGTTTTACTGGCCAATTTATCGAGGAAGAGCTGCAAAAGGCAGGCATCCAAACACAATTCGTTACGGTGGACGGAATTACTCGTATCAATGTGTTCACGCAAGTTGTGGCCACAAACGAAGAATTCAAACTCGTTAACCAAGGCCCAAGTGTTACACCCGAGCAAGAAGCTTCTCTTCTAGCCATTGTGGAAAACATGAACGCCGACGATATTTTGTTTGTTTCTGGAAGTCATCCTGAAGGCATCACGCGTGCCACTTACGAGAAAATCGCAAAAGCATCCGAAAAACGTGGCTTTAAGTTTATTCTCGACACTTCCGCTCATTTTGTACCGGAACTATTGGGTTACAAACCATATCTCATCAAACCAAACGACGAAGAATTAGCCGGATGGTTTGGATTGAAGGACATTAGCCTTGAGGAAATTAAGGACTGCGGTCGTAAACTCCTCGAACAAGGTGCTCAAAACGTTATCGTTTCTTTAGGAGACAAGGGAGCCATTCTCTTCACACCAACTGAAACGATTCATGTCACAGCACCAAACGGCGAAGTTGTCAATACTGCCTGTGCAGGAGATACACTTCTTGCAACCTTCGTAGGAAGCCAGTTGCAAGGTTTATCCGATGAAGAAGCACTGATCAAAGCCGTCGCAGCGGGAAGCTCAACCGCGTTTAGACCTGGTTTGACAGACTTCAAGGACGTTCCTACATTAATGCAACAAATCAAACGAGTATCCTAACTCGGGAAAATAAAGGAGGAAATACAATGACAAAATATGATATTATCGCTGCCACTGGGTGTCCGACAGGAATTGCGCACACTTATATGGCACAAGAAGCGCTCGAGCAAGCCGCTAAAAAAGCAGGAGTAACAATTAAAGTCGAAACACACGGACAAATCGGTGTCGAAAACGAATTGACTCCAGAAGAAATCGCAAATGCAAAAGCAGTCATCATCGCTGCTGACAAGGACGTTCAACCACAACGTTTCGTAAACAAAAAGATTATCGACGTTTCAGTTGGACAAGGAATTAAAAATGCCGACGAATTAGTCGCACAAGCTCTTCGCGGAGAAGGTGTTGTGAAATACCACTCTGACGATGCAGCTGTTGAAGCTTCAGAAGCTCCACAATCTTCTAACGTTGGTAAGAGCTCTATTGGTCGTGAAATTTACAAGCACTTGATGAACGGTGTATCTCACATGCTTCCATTCGTTGTTGGTGGTGGGGTTCTAATCGCGATTTCATTTGCCGTATTCGGAATTTACTCATTCGATCCAAATCACGAAACATACAATGCCTTTTCTGCTCAATTAAAAGAAATTGGTGGTTTGGCAATGGGCTTAATGACTCCAGTTCTAGCAGCCTACATTGCACAAAGTATTGGGAACCGTCCAGCATTAGTGAGCGGTTTTGTTGCAGGTTTAATGGCAAGTAATGGTGGCGCAGGATTCCTTGGCGGTATCGTCGGTGGTTTCTTCGCAGGTTACTTAGTGGTTCTTTTAGAAAAATTATTCAAAGGACTACCAAAAACATTAGATGGTCTTAAAGCTATTTTCTTATATCCTTTATTAGGCGTATTCATTACTGGTTTATTTATGAGTGTCATTGTTAGTCCAATGGCTGGTATCAACCAATCATTAATGGACTTCTTAAAAGGATTCCAAGATTCAAACCCAGTTCTTTTAGGTCTTGTAATCGGATGTATGTGTGCCTTTGATATGGGTGGCCCAGTAAACAAAGCCGCATACGTTACAGGTACAGTTCTTCTTGGTGAAGGAAATACAGCATTCATGGCTGGGGTTTCTGCAGCATGTATCGCTCCTCCACTTATCACAACTGTTGCCGTATTATTATTCAAAAACCGTTTCGATACAAACGAACGTAATGCTGGTTTAGTTAACTTCATCTTAGGCTCAACTCACATTACTGAAGGGGCTATTCCTTTCGTTGCCAAAGATCCACTTCGCGCAATGCCTTCAATGATGTTAGGTTCTTCAATCGCTGCAATCTTAACTTACTTATTCGGCGTACAAGTACCTGCTCCTCACGGTGGATTCTTAGTATTACCAGTTGTAACACATCCATTCTTATGGGTATTAGCCATTGCAATTGGTTCTGTTGTCGGCGGTCTTGTTCTTGGAGCAACTCGTAAACCACTTTCTGAATAATCAACAATCGTTTAGAAAGAACTTTGGAGGTTGAAAATGTTAATTAGTAAAGAATCTATTTTCTTAAATGAAAATCTTACTTCTCAAGAAGAAGTGTTTCACTTCATCGCTCAAAAAGCTGTAGCACTAGGTGTTTCAGCAGACGAAGGCGCCGTGTATAACGGACTTGTAGAACGTGAACAACAAGGAACAACAGGAATGATGGACGGATTTGCGATTCCACATGCAAAATCAAGTGCCATCACAACTCCAAAAATTGTCATCGTTCGTCTTAATGAAGGAATTGACTGGAACAGCATGGATGGAAAACCAACTTCATTCATCTTCAGCTTATTAATTCCAGATGGCGAAGCAGGAACGACTCACCTTAAATTATTAGCAACCGTAGCTCGTATGCTAATGAAAGCTGATGTCAAAGAAGCTTTATTAGGCGCTACAACTGCTGAACAACTTGAAGAAGTATTAAATAGTCATTTAGCAGGCTAACCCACTCGCCAGGAGAGAAAACTCAAAATATTCTCTCCTGGTATTTTTCTTCAATTTCCTGAAATTCAGTTGAAAATCCTCAGAATCCCTCTATTTTTCGGCAAACGCTATTGACGAAAGCACTAAAAAAACTTACAATGGTATTAACTGGTAGTGACCAGTTGTAGAAGAGTTTTTTTACGAAAGGAGGAACCGATATGGTAGCCAAACCTTCTCCACTCTACTCAACACTGAGTCTAGCGTTGATCGACTTCATTAAGACTAAGGGAAAAGCACACGAAAAAATGCTTTCGGAGCGCGAAATTACAAAAGTCTATAATGTCAGTCGCACCACCGTTCGAACAGCGTTGAAGGAATTGGAGACGCTTGGATATATTTATAAGCGCCATGGAAAAGGCACGTTCATTTCAACGCAATGGAAAGAACGCCAAAACTTGCTGGAAGGCTACAGTTTCACGGAACAGATGAAGGAACTCGGCAAGGTCCCTTCCACGAAAATTACTTCGCTGGATTGCTACGAAGCCGATGAATTTATCGCTCCACTCGTTGGAATCGAAGCTGGCGACAAGCTCTTTCGTCTGAAACGCATTCGGTATGCAGATGGCATTCCACTCATGAAAGAAACAACTTTCTTACCATACGACGTCTTCAAAACCTTAACGAAGACGCAGTTAGAAGGCCAATCTTTATATGAAGTGTTTGCGAATGATTTTCATCAGCAAATCCACTACGCCGACGAAGAATTCTCAGCGAGCATTCTCACGCCGGAAGAAGCGGAAGTCTTGGATGTGGATCCGCACAGCGCTTGTTTACGGTTTATGCGAACCACATTAAATCCTGAAAATCGCATCATCGAATATACGATTAGTGTTGCCAGAAGCGACCAATTCTTCTACAAAGTAAGACACTATCGCACAAACAACTAAAAAAATATTTGGAGGGTATTATGTTTCAATTTTCAACTAGTCAATTAGAAGCTTTATCTGCAGAAATTACAACGCGCGAAATTCGCCAACAGCCAGAATTGTGGAAAGAAGCTTTTGATTACTACAAAGCAAACTTAGAACGCATCACTGCTTTCTTAAGCAACTTACCTGAAGGTCGCCTTCGCGTGATTTTCGCAGGTGCGGGTACATCACAATATGTGGGAGATACGATTCTTCCTTACTTAAAACGTACAGGAAATGAGGACCGTTTTGATTTCCAATCTGTCGGAACAACAAATCTTGTAAGTAATCCACATGACTACTTCAAAGCAGAAATTCCTACAGTGCTTGTTTCATTTGCACGTAGCGGAAACTCACCAGAAAGTCTTGCAAGTGTGCAACTTGGCCAACAAATCGTGCGTGACTTCTATCAAATCACCATCACTTGTGCGCCAGAAGGGAAATTAGCCATTGCTGCTAAAGACGACACAAACAACTTACTCTTAATGATGCCAGACCGCTCTAACGACGCTGGTTTTGCGATGACAGGAAGCTTCACATGTATGACTCTTACAGCGCTTCTTGTATTCGACGAAGCACACTCACTTGAAGAAAAAGAAGGCTTCGTGAAAGCCATCCGTCAAATGGGTACAAGCGTTCTAGAACGTGAAGACGTGATTCAACATTACGTGAACTTAGACTACAACCGCGTGATTTACTTAGGTTCTGGTTCTCTCAGCGGCCTTGCTCGCGAAGTTCAATTGAAGATTCTTGAATTGACTGCTGGACAAATCGCAACAGCCTTCGATTCTTCAATGGGATTCCGTCACGGTCCTAAATCATTTGTAAACGGCTCTTCTCTAGCCTTCGTATTCGTATCGAACGACGACTATACTCGTCAATACGACATCGATATCTTAAACGAATTACATGGCGACCAAATCGCACGCCTTGTTCTTGCGGTTGGAGTGGACGCAGAAAGTGACTTTGAAGGTCTATCATTCAACTTCGATAAAGAATATCGTTTCGTTCCAGATGCTTACCTTGCACTTCCATATGCAGTATTTGGACAAACCGTTTCGCTACTTTCTTCTATCAAAGTTGGAAATAAACCAGACACTCCTTCACCAACAGGCACTGTAAACCGTGTCGTTAAAGGTGTGACGATTCACCCATTAGAAGCATAAATAACTTTATTGAAAAGAGATGATCCTATGACAACTTATATTTATGCCAAAGCATTTTATTTTGAAGACGAAGTGAAAGGTCCGGGATACTTACCTATCTTGGATAACGGAACTTTCGGAGCCTTCCAAACAGAAAAACCAGAAAGTGGCGCTACGATTATCGACTACGGCAACTATCAAATTGCCCCAGGTCTTGTAGATACACATATCCACGGATTCAAAGGCGCTGACGTCATGGATAACGACGTCGAAGCACTTCGTACGATTTCAGAAGGACTTCCTTCCTGCGGAGTTACTTCTTACTTACCAACAACCTTAACCGCATCTCGCGAATTATTAGCGAATGTCTGCCAAACTGTCGGCGATAATGCCACAACACTTGGCGGCGCTAAAATCAGAGGGATTTTCCTAGAAGGTCCATTCTTCTGTGAAAAATACAAAGGCGCGCAAAACCCTAAATACATGGGCGACCCTAAATCTGAAATCTTGGATGAATGGCAAGAACGCGCTGGCGGTTGGGTGAAGAAAATCGCGATTGCGCCTGAACGTGAAGGTGCTGTTGATTTCATCAAACACGCGAAAACAAAAGACATCTATGTCGCTCTTGCACATACAGATGCCACTTACGAAGATTGCAAAAACGCCGTTGAAGCCGGTGCGAATATCTTCGTTCACACTTACAACGGAATGCGTGGCTTACATCACCGCGAACCAGGTGTTGTCGGCGCGGCACTCACATTGCCAAACGTATTCGACGAACTCATCTGTGACGGTCACCACGTCCACCCAGTGAGCGCAAGTATCGTCATGAAATGTTGCGGTCACGACCATGTAGCTCTGATTACAGACTGCATGCGTGCTGGCGGTATGGGCGAATGCGAATCGATGCTTGGAGAATTCCCTGTTATAGTAAAAGACGGTACGGCTCGCTTGAGGGACGGCGGTAGCCTTGCCGGAAGTATCCTAGAACTCATTCAAGGGGTTCAAAACGTTGTAAAATGGGGCATTGCGACTCCACACGAAGCTATTACAATGGCTAGCCTTGTTCCTGCAAAATCTGTCGGTATCGACGACGTTTGCGGACGCATCGACCCAGGGTACGCAGCGGACTTCATCGTATTAGACGATGATTTACAACTCAAAGCGACTTACTTAGACGGTAAGCCTTATTTCGAAGCTTAATAAAATAAAAACAACTAAAGGAGTGTTATTATGTCAAAATTAGTATTAACAAAAGGAAAATATGATCACTTAGTAAAACTTTCAAACAAAAACCATGTCATCGGTGCTTTAGCAATCGACCAACGTGGTTCATTGAAAAAAATGATTGCTGCAGGAAATCCAAATGTAAAAGGTGACGAAGGCATCATCCGCTTCAAAGAATTAATCTCTGAAGAATTAACAAAATTCTCTTCTTCAATTCTTTTAGACCCTGAATACGGTCTTCCAGCTGCAAAATTACGCCACGAAGACTGCGGACTTTTAATCTCTTACGAAAAAACTGGTTACGATGCAACAGAAATCGGCCGCTTACCAGACTTACTTCCAATCTGGTCTGCAAAACGTATTAAAGAATTAGGTGCTGACGCTGTTAAAGTTCTTTTATACTATGATATTGACGAAGATCCAGCAATCAACGACATCAAACATGCATGGGTAGAACGTGTTGGTAGCGAATGTGTGGCAGAAGATATTCCATTCTTCTTAGAAATCGTTTCTTACGAAGCAAGTGACGACGATGTGAAATCAGCTGCATACGCAAAAGTGAAACCTCATAAAGTAAACGACGCAATGAAAGTCTTCTCTGACCCACGTTACAACGTTGACGTATTAAAAGTAGAAGTTCCAGTAAACATGAACTTCGTAGAAGGCTTCACTAAAGAAGGCGTTGAACCTGTATATACTCGCGAAGAAGCATTACGTTTATTCAAAGAACAATCTGAAATTACTGACCTACCATTCATCTTCTTAAGTGCTGGTGTTTCTGCTGAATTATTCCAAGAAACACTACGCTTTGCGAAAGAAGCTGGTTCTACTTTCAATGGTGTGTTATGTGGTCGTGCAACATGGAAAGATGCTGTAGCTGTGTTTGCGACTGAAGGGGAAGAAGCTGGTCGTGCGTGGTTGGCAAACCAAGGACGTAAGAACATCGAGGACCTTAATGTTGTTTTAGATGAAACTGCAACTCCATGGTTAGATCGTGTTGAAGTAAAATAAACAAAACAATGAATGAATAAGAGCGTTGCTCTTTAAACACCTGATGACCGCTGTGGTTTCTTTAAATCCTGGCGGATATCTTCATAGTAATAGTGATGAGGCACCGGCTCGAGCCTAAAGTCTCTCGCCTTTAAAGCCTCAAAGGGGACGTACGGAATTTTATTCCTACGTCCCCTAATTCATTTTAATGCAAACTCCCATCACTATTACTATAGAATCCGCAAGGTTCCTCGAAACCACAATTGGTGTTGTTCGCAACGCTCTTCTTTTCTACTTCTACTAACCATGAAAGGCAGGGAAAAGAGAGGACAAAGTGGAAAATGCTAAAAAGAATCCTAGGTGTTTTTTTGCAACGCTCTACTTTATTTACTTCTACTAACCATGGATTGCAGAAAAAGGGTAAGAGATAGAAAGATGAGGCACCGGCTCGAGTCTAAAGTCTCTCGCCTTTAAAGCCTCAAAGGGGACGTACGGAATTTTATTCCTACGTCCCCTAAGCACAGTGGTTGAATGGAACGAGCTTCGCTACATGTAACTCGCTCGTCCCTATTCAACTTTGTGGGGGAAAGAAAACGAAATGACCAAAATAGCACCTCTATTTTGGTCATTTCTGTCTTTCTCCCTCATTTTAATGCAAACTCCCATCACTATTACTATAGAATCCGCAAGGTTCTCGAAACCACACTAGGTGTTGTGAGCAACGCTCTATTTTTATACTTTTACTAACCATGGGTGCAGTTGAAACCAGACCAAGTAGAAAAATGCCAATAAGAATCCTAGGTGTTTTTTTCGTAACGCTATACTTTTATTTACTTCTTCTAACCATGGAGTGCGGAGGAAGTGAGAGAGACGAAGCAGGCACTGATATGGGAGTAGATTCTTTGAAACCAAACTGGGTGTTGTTAGCAACGCTCTACATTATTTACTTCTTCTAACCATGGATTGCGGGGAAAGGATGACAGATAGAAAAAAAGGCCGGGCGAAAACGCTCGGCCTTTTTGGGGTTGATTATTTTTTGATGCTGTATTTTGTGCCTTCAAGAGATGCTTGTAATGCGTCGACGCTTGCGTCTCCTTCGACTGTGGCTACTTTGTCTTCTAAGCTGACTTCAACGTTTGTTACGCCTGGGACGTTTGAGAAACGTTCTTTCACTGTGTTGGCACA
>JABZYV010000037.1:0-19381 GCA_015264955.1 Streptococcus sp.
ATCAAACGCATCCAGCAACAATTCAAGATTACGACTTTATTCGTAACGCACGACCAAGAGGAATGTTTCTCAATCTCGGATAAGGTAGCGGTCATGAATAATGGGATTATCGAACAATACGGGACTCCTGAAGAAATTTATCAACATCCAACTACAGAGTTTGTTGCTCGTTTTATCGGATTTGAAAACTTCATCAAAGGAACAGTGCAAGACCAAAATTTAGTTCAATTGTCGAATGGACTTGTTCTTGAAACTTTGGAACATGCCAAGGAAGGCGATGTGACGGTAACGATTCGTCCCGACCATATTGAGCTCTTAAACGAGGGTGATGGCGTTCTATCGGGTGAAATTTTAGTAAGAACCTTCATTGGAAAAGCATATCAGTATGAAGTGAAAACGGAAGTGGGCGTACTTCTTGTGAATAACCCAGCCGTTTTAGAAGTCGGAACGAAAGTCTCTCTAGCGTTCCCTAAAGACCATGTCATTGTGTTATAAAATAAAAAAATTAAGGAGTGTACACACATGAAAAAATCAATTGCAGGTATTGCAGTAGCGTCGTTATTAGTCTTAGCAGGTTGCGGAAATAGCCAAGCGAATTTACCAAAGAATGATGCAACAACAGCAGGTGGAGAGGCTTCAAAAGGCGCTTCAACTGAATTAGTAGTATCAACATTCGGATTAAGCCAAGATATCGTTGAGCGCGACATTATCAATCCATTTGCCGAAGCGAATGGAGTTAAAGTGACATTAGAAGTTGGGAATGCATCAGAACGCTTAACAAAAGTTCAAAGCGGTGGAAGCAATATCGACGTTATCGAATTATCACAATCAGGTTCTACAAAAGGAACAAGTGAAGGATTATTTGAAACAGTAACTGAAAAAGAAATTCCAAACATTGCTTTATTAACAGATGGCGCTAAAGAAGTGTTCCAAAATGGTGGAGGAATTCCATTCTCTATTAACAGTATTGCGATTGTTTACGATAAAGAAAAATTAGGTCGTGAAATTAAAGACTGGAGCGACTTATGGTCAGAAGATTTAAAAGGAAAAATCGCCATTCCTGATATCACAACAACAGGTGGTCCATTATTCTTATCTGTAGCGGCTGATAAAGGTGGTAAAGCTCTTAAAGACGATAAAGGGGCAGCAGCCTTCAAAGCGCTTGAAGAATTAAAACCAAATATCGTTAAAACATATTCTAAATCAAGTGACTTAGCAAATATGTTCCAAGCAGGCGAAGTACAAGTGGCAGTAGTTGTAGACTTTGCTATTTCTACAGTAAAAAAAGCTAATCCTAATGTTGTATCAGTCGTTCCTGAATCTGGAACTTATGCAAACTACAACACAGTGAATATCGTTAAAGATGCGAAGAACAAAGAAAATGCGTACAAATATGTCAACTTCCGTATCGGCGCTGAAAACCAAACTGTAAAAGCAAAATCATTGAGTGAAGCTCCTGTTAATAAAGATGTAAAATTAGCAGACAACGAAGTGAAAACAATGACTTATGGGGATGTTGCAAAACGTGCGAAAACAGTTGATTTCAAACTTGTAAACGAAAACCTTAAATCTTGGATTGACCAATGGAATAAAATCTTAAACCAATAATAGGATTTTGAATTTTATTTGAGGACAGATCAGAATAAAGAGTAGACGAAGCCGCTAGATAGTTGTTAGACTGGCGGCTTTGTTCTTCTAATGCGAGTTTTGATTGTTCTTATAATGGAATTCAATTAGAATAAAGAAGACAGGAAAGGGAGTGGCAGTAATGAGAATCGGTTATAAAAATGCATGGATTTTAACGATGGATGATGCCTTTACAGAGTACCGGAGTGGTTACTTAGTGATCGAGGAGCAATCGATTGTAGACGTTGGTGCGATGGATCAATTTGAGGAAAGTAAGGCAGACCAGTGGATAGATGCGCATGGTGGAATCCTGCTTCCTGGATTCGTGAACGCTCATACGCATTGCGGGATGATTCCGTTCCGTTCATTAGGAGACGATTGCCCAGACCGCCTCAGACGCTTCCTATTTCCATTAGAGCAAGAAGTGGTTGACGAACCGTTAATTGCAAAAAGCACAGCCTATGCGATTGCAGAGATGCAGCTAGCAGGGGAGACTGCAATGTGTGATATGTATTATTTTGAAGACGCCGTTGCTAAAGTCGCAAAAGAGATGAAGATGCGCTCTCTTGTAGGCGAAACGATTATCGATATGAAGACACCCGATAGTAAGAATACAGATGAAGCTTTAGCGTATACTCAAGCGTTTGTTGATAAATGGAAAGGGGACGAACTCGTACACCCATTAATTGCCCCTCATGCTCCGAATACAAATACTGAAGAAGTGATGAGAGCGATTCTTGAGTTTGCTAAAGAAAACCAAGTTCCTATTACGCTCCATGTTTCTGAGATGACGTACGAGATGGAGTATTTCCGTAAAACCTATAACCAAACACCAATCGAATTTTTAGAGTCGCTTGGATTTTTCGAAGTGCCGGTTATCCTGGCGCATGGAATCCTGATGACGGAATCCGATGTCGAAATTCTGGCTAAGTATCCAAAAGTCAGCGTCGTTCACTGCATCGGTGCCAATACGAAGTCTGCCAAAGGAGTTGCACCGATTCGAAGTTTGCTAGACCATGGAGTGACCGTTGGATTAGGAACGGACGGCCCAAGTAGCGGTAATACGCTCGATTTATTCACTCAAATGCGAATGGTAGCTAATTTCCATAAAACGCATCTGAAGGACCGTAGTGCGTTCCCTGCCAAAGAAATCGTGGCTTTGGCGACAAGAGGCGGGGCAAAAGCGTTAGGGCTCGATGAGGAAGTTGGCACTCTGGAAGCAGGCAAGAAAGCGGATGTGGTGCTTGTTGAAACCTCTTCTGTGAATATGTTCCCTGTGCATGATGCATATGCGGTCTTGGTGTATTCTGCTAATGCCTCTAATGTCCAAGATGTATGGATTAATGGGGAAAGAGTTGTGGATAATAAGAAGCTAGTGAACGGTTCGCTAGAAGGGCTGCAAAGAGCGTTGAAAGAGGGAATGGTGACCTTTGAAAAGCGCGCGGTAGAACTATCCGCCCAATTATCATTCGAAAAATAAATAAAGTAAGTACGAAGATTATTTTATGTAGTACTATAAAAACTTAGATTACCTTCGGTTATCTTCATAATAATGACAATAGCTGTACCGGATTGAGCCAAGGTCTCAATCCTACTGAGCCTCAAACGGATGCTAGGAAATAAATTTCTAGCATCCGTAATTCGCATCGGTTACTAGTCGCTATTGTTGTTATTATAGAAACCGAGGTAATCTTTGTTTTTATACATTAGATAGATAATCTTCGTACTTTTTTATTGTGCGAGTGAGTAAAGCAGGGATACTTCTACTGCGCTGGCTAAAGATAAGAGAAAAGAAATTATCATATATGATAATTTTGTATCATTTATGATACGTATCATAAATGATACAAAAGAGGGTGTAACAAAAATGTTACGTCACATTTTTGTTACATCGTGGATTTAGATAAGAAAACAGCACCAAGGGCAGTCGAGGAACGTCTTTGGTGCTGTTTTTGTGTTTGAATTTATTGTTTAACGAAGCCGTTTTTCAGTAATTTAGCTGCAGCTTCACTAAATTTCAATGGCTTCGGCTTTTTCGCGGGATATTGATCTGGAGCGCGTTTATATAACTCTCTCCAATCAATCGTTTGGTAATCAAATGTTACTGTTTGAATGTATTTTCCATCTTTCTTCTCAACGGTAGATTTTATTCCAGTCACACCCTCATAAAGATCTTGGCTTTTGTTCAGAAATTGAACAACCTCTTCGTCAGACTTACCTAATCCTTTAGGGTCATAAGTGTAAATTCCAATTTGCTTATAGACGATGTCATCCTTGAAGAAGTATTGGAGTATCGTTGTTCCGCCAATCTTTTCAAGTTTATATGTAGCCTCACCATCTTTAGGCAGAGCTTCTGTTGCCTCTTGTTTATTCGATGCTACTTGTGTTGTTGGAGCAGTCGTGGTTGCTTGAGCTGCTTGTGTTGTCTCTGTAGCACTGCCGCTTGAAGCTTTTTGTCCGCAAGCCGCAAGTACAAAAATTAAAGAGAGTAATGCAATCGATGTTTTCAAGTGTTTATTCATTTTGGTATAACCCTTCCTCAAAATCCCCTACTATTTATTGTTTAACATAACCGTCTTCAAGTAATTTTGGGACAGCTTCACTATATTTTAAAGCAGATGGATTAGTGTCTGGGAATGTTTCAGGAGCACGGTTATGAAGCTCTTTCCAGTCGATATTGTTGTAATCAATTTTGAGTGTATGGTAGTAAATTCCATCTTTTCGTGCAATAGTGGATTCAATTCCTTTCACTCCGTCGTAGATAGAGTGTCTTTTTTTGAGAAGTTTTTGTATTTCTTCTTCGGATTTACCCATTTCTTTAGGATTGAATGCATATATTGCATCTTGTAGATAAACGATATCGTCTTTGAAATAATATTTTAAGGTTGTAGTATTACCATTATCTTCTAGTTTATAAACAGCTTCACCGTCTTTTGGAAGGTTGCTGTTATTTTGTGCGTTCGACTTTTTCTTGTTTTGTTGCTTATTAGTCGCTTTTTCTTTAGTTTGTTGATTGTCTGCTGCTTTTTCTTGGCTCTGTTGATTGTTAGCCGGGTTCAGTTTCGATTGCTTAGTATTTGCTTGTGTTGTTTCTTGAGCGTTTTGAGTTGTCTCAGTCGCGTTGCCAGCTGAATTGTTTTGTCCGCAAGCCGCAAGTACAAAAATTGAAGAGAGTAATACGAGTGATGTTTTCAAATATTTATTCATTTTGATTTGCCCCTTTCTCATAACCTTTATTTATTTATTGTTTAACATAACCATTATCAAGTAATTTTTTAACGGCTTCGCTATATATTAAGTTTTCAGCTTTTGTATCTGGAAATCCTTTTGGATCGCGTCTGTGGAGTTCTTCTCTATCAATATTATTGTAATCAATTTTTAGAGTATGGATGTAAATGCCATCTTTTTGAGAGATAGTTGTTTCAAATCCTTTAACGCCATCATAAAGAGCTTGTCTTTTCTTCAGAATTTTTTGGATTTCTTCTTCAGTTTTGCCCATTTCTTTAGGATTGAATGTATAAACAGCATCCTGTTTGTATACGATATCGTCTTTAAAATAGTATTTTATGGTTGTAGTACGTCCTTTTTCTTCATGCTTATAAGTTGCTTCACCATCTTTTGGCAGAGCATCTGTTGCCGCTTGTTTATTGGATGCTACTTGTGTGGTTGGAGCAGTCGTGGTTGCTTGAGCGGCTTGTGAAGTCTGCTCTGTGCTGCTTGTTGAAGATTTTTGTCCGCACGCTGCAAGTACAAAAACTGAAGAGAGTAATACAAGCGAATTTTTCAATAATTTATTCATTGTGATTTAATCCTTTCTCAATCATCATTATTTTTATTGTTTAACATAACCGTGTTTTAGTAAATTCTCTACAGATTCACGATAGCTAACGGGTTTGCCGTCTTCAGAAGGAAATTTTTTGGGATCACGCTTATGCAATTCTTTCCAGTCAAGAATAGTATAATCGAATGTTGCTTTCTGAATGTATATGCCGTCTTTTTTCTCAACTGTTGAAGTGATTCCAGTAACACCTTGAAGAAGATCCTCTCGTTTTTTTAGAAATTTACCAACTTCTTCGTCGGATTTGCCTAATTCTTTAGGGTTATAAGTATATACGGCTTCTTGTTTATAAACAATATCATCTTTAAAATAATAAGTTAAAGTAGATGAAGCACCTTTTTCTTCATACTTATAAGTTGCTTGGCCGTCTTTTGGCAGTGCTTCTGTTGCCTCTTGTTTATTGGATGCTACTTGTGTGGTTGGAGCAGTGGTAGTTGTTTGAGCTGCTTGTGTTGTCTCAGTGGATTGTTTGTTGAGTCTTTTTGACCGCAAGCCGCAAGTACAAAAATTGATGAGAGTAATACGAGTGATGTTTTAAGAGTTTTCATTTTGTTGTATATACCTTTCTAATGAGTTATTTAGCAGTGTATCCAGCATCGAATAAGGTTTTTTCGAATGATTTGAAACTGAGCTTATTGCCTTCGATAGAGAATTCGTTAGGGAATCGTTCTTTCAGTTTTGCTAAATCCACCTTTTCCATATCAATCGTAATTTCAAAAGTGATTTTCTCATCTGTTGAAGACATGCTAGAAGTGACGCCCGGTAAGTTTGTATATAAACTTAGAGTGGCTTGTGCTAAGGCTTGAGCACTTTGTTTTGGAAAATCGGGTCCCATTGCTTTCAAATCCCATTCGTTTAAAATGGTGATTTTCGTTACGGTATCGCCTTTGTGTTCTACTGTAGTGGTGGTTTGTGCCATCTCATTTTTTAGAATATAGCTTGAAGACTTGGTCCCTCCGCAACCGAAAAGGAAGAAGAGAGTAGTCAACAGTAGTGCGAATGCTTTGATTGATTTATTCATAAGAGCTTATTTACCTCCATTTAAAGAAAAAAGCAGAGCACATCAAGTGGGCTCTGCTTTTAGGTTGCATTATTGAACTTCTTTGAATCCCATTTGAACGAGGTTTTCTTTTACTTTAGCTAAGTTTGTAGGATCGTCAAAAGAAACTACTGGTGGATATGCTGATTTCAATTTCTCACGATCGACAATTGTGTAGTCAGTTTCATAAGTTTGGATGTACTTATCGCCTTCTTTTTTAGAATCAAACTTAAATCCTTTAAGCTCTGTAATTTTATTTTTTAAGTCTCCATATGTTTGTTCTAAAACAGATTTTTGAATTTCATAACTTTGTTTAACGGCTTCTCTTGAAGCTTCTGGAACATTATCAACACTAAAATCTGTGATAACTTCTGTAATCGTTCTTTCAATAATGTTTCCTTTTGAGTAAAGCGTTAATTTTGTTGTAACATTTGTGTTTACTAGCTGATATACAGTTTTCACTTCGTTAGCATCTGATTGAGCTGCTTTTGTTGTTTGAGTAGGAGCAGTTGTAGTTGCTTGCGCTTGTGTTGTGGCTTGCTTTGTTTGAGCCTGAGTTGTTGCTTGTGTTGACTCTTCTTTTTTACCTTGTCCACATGCCGCAAGTAAGAAACCTGCAGTTGCTAAAAGCGTTAGTTGTTTGATTTTTGTATTCATAGGATACAGCCTTTCTGTTTTAAAAAATCTTATTGAACTTGTTCAAAAATGGCTTGATTTTCGAAATCGGATTTCATTTCACTGAAACTAGTAAAAAGTTGGCTTTTAGGATCAATCTGTTTTAGTTTTGCGAAATCAATCTTTGTATAGTCAAATTCTTCAATCGTTGTAATAGTGTATCCATTAACTTCATATGAAATAGAAACGCCGTCTACAGAACGATATTTTTCTTTACGCTCTTTAACATCCTCTTCAGTAAAAAGTTTTTCTTGTTTTAGGAGTGTGTCCTTAGCGTTGCCAAACTTTTCGAAGTTTCTGTGTGTTTTTAAGACTACTTTTGTGATAGTATCTCCTTTATGATAAACGATGTATTCCGTAACCTCTGGACCCAATGTAGCTCTAAAAACTGCGACCTCTTGACCTTCTGGAGCTTGTACAGTTTGTGTAGCATTCTCCTTGGCAGCAGTTGTTTGTTTTTCTTTATAGCCTTCCTTAGCGAGGGAGTCTTTATATTCAGAGTAGCTAATAGTATTATCATCACGAAGATTCAAATCTGGTATAAGTTCTTTTAATTTTTGCATATCCAATTTGGTGTAATCGAATGAATAAGCAAACGTGAAAACATCATCTTTGTAATCTGTTTTTATTTCAATTCCTTTACCAATAAAATCTTTCATTTTTTCTTGGGTCTTTTGAGCAGTTTTTTTAAGCAATTCAAGAGGGTTTTTCTCTTCCATTTTTGAAACAATAAATTTGGTTACTACTTCTTGTTTCAATAAGACATCATCCTTATAATACAATGTCACGGTGTCTTTACCACTGACACTAACAGTTTCAAAAACTGCTTTTTGAGCATCTTCTAAGCTATAAACAGTTTTTGGAGCAGCTGTCGTTTCTTGGGTCGTTGTCGCTTCCGTTGTTTCTTCTTTTTTCCCTTGTCCACAAGCGGCAAGTAAGAAGCCTGCAGTTGCTAAAAGTGTTAGTTGTTTTACTTTTATATTCATTTTATAGAATTCCTTTTTATAAGTTTATGATTAGTTAACTCTTGTAAATCCGGCATCGAGTAGAGATTGTATGATTTCATCGTAATTCGTAGCCTCTTCCTTAGACGTAAAATCTGGATCGATTTCTCTTAGCTGATCGAAGTTTACATTCGAATAGTCGACTTCGTATGATTGGATGTATTTCGTTCCTTCCATACGAATATCAAGCTTTAGACCAGTGACATCTTTAATTTGCTCTTTTAATTGATTATAACTTTGCTCCATAGTTTGCTTTTGTGTTTGCAACGCTTGTTTAAAAGCTTCTTTAGAGGTTTCTGGCAAGCCTGATATGTCAAAATCGATAATGGAATCGGTGGTCATTTTTTGAATCAAGCCATCTTTAAAAGTAATCTTGACTTTCGTGATGTTGTTTCCATTAATTCGTTCAAATGCAACTTCGCCATCTTTAGCATCCGATTTGGCGACTGTTGTTTGAGCCTGAGCAGTCGTTGTTGCTGGTGTAGTCGTTGTCGCCTGAGTGGTTGCCTGAGTAGTAGGGGCTTGCGTCGAAGCGACCGTTGTTTCTTCTTTTTTGTCTTGTCCACAAGCGGCTAGGAGTAGTGCACTTGTAAAGAGGAGTGCGGATACTTTTATCAGTTTGTTCATAATAAACTCCTTATTTTTAAATCATATTATTATTTTTCTACATAACCAGCCTTGAGAAGTTTATCTCTAAACTCAGAGTAACTAACCGTATTGTCATCAGTTAGTCGTAATTTTGGCTCAATTTCTTTGAGTTTTTTCATATCGGTTTTAGTGTAATCGAATGAATAAGTAACAGTGAAAATATCATCATTGTGTGCTGATTTATACTCAAAACCTTTACCGATAAGATCTTTGTATTTTTGTTCGTCTTCCGCAGAAGAATTTTTAAGTAATTCAAGAGGATTATCTGCATCAATTTTTGACAGTGTATAATTCTCTACAGATTCTTGTTTTAATAAGACATCATCTTTATAATAAAATGTCATTGTTATTGTACCAACTCGATCACTAATTTCAAAAACTGCTTTTTGGGCATCTTCTAAACTATAAACAGTTGTTGGAGTAGCTGTCGTTGGAGCAGCTGTCGTTGCTTGTGTAGTTGGTTCTTGCGTCGTAGCAACCGTTGTTTCTTCTTTTTTGTCTTGACCACAAGCGGCTAAGAGGAGTGCACTTGTAAAGAGGAGTGCTGTTACTTGTACAGTTTTCTTCATACATTATCTCCTTTATTTCTTTTAAAAAAAGGGAGAAGAGGTCAATCTTCTCCCTATTTAATTTGGAAATTTGCAAATTATTTTTCTTTATAGCCACCGTTAATAAGTGCTTCTTTAAATTGAGAATAGCCAAGAGTGTTGTCATCACGTAGATTTAAACCTGGAATAGTTTCTTTTAATTTCTTCATATCGATTTTAGTGTAATCGAAAGTATAAGCAATCGTGAAAACATCATCTTTGTAATCTGTTTTAAACTCAAATCCTTTACCGATAAATTCTTTCAGACGTTCTTCGTTACTTGCACTAGATTTCTTAAGTGTTTCTAAAGGATTCTCGCCTTCCATTTTTGAAACAATATAAGTAGTTACAGATTCTTGTTTTAGTAAAACATCATCTTTGTAGTATAACGTCATTGTTGCTTTAACGGCTTCGTCACTAGCCTCAAGAACTGTTTTTTTAGCATCTGCTGGCATGTCAGTTTTTGCTTGAGCAACAGTCGTTGGAGCAGCAGTCGTTGGAGTAGCCGTTGTAGGCGCAGCTGTTGTTGTTTCTGCTTTTGCTTGAGCTTGAGTAGTAGCAGTTGAGTCTTGTTTTTGTCCGCAACCTGCTAATACTAGACCAGCTGTAAATAAGAGTGCTAATGTTTTTGTTGTTTTGTTCATGATTTTTACCTCACTTTTTGTTCTGTATCGTAAAACCGGAAAAAGAGAGCTTTACCGGTCTTCTTATTTAATTATTTCTTTTCTTTATATCCAGCTTTTTCAATCAATTCTCTAGAAGCTTTGAAACTTACTGCATTACCATCTCCTGAGAAAGAGTCTGGGAAAGCTTTTTGCAGATCTTTCACTTTAGCTACTGAATAGTCAATCGTTACAAGTTGAGTAATCACTCCGTCTTTTGATTCTAGAGTAGCAGTAATCCCTTTGATTTTAGTGTATTCCTCATTCTCTTCTTTAAGTTGTTCCATTGCTTCGTCTTCAGAGATTGGTAACTCAGAAATAACGTATTTCGTTTCAGCAGACTGCTTTGTTACAACATCTCCCTTGTAGTAATAAGTTATTGTTGAAGTCTGCTGATCATTCTTAAGTTCGAATGCTGTAGATTCTTCTTTCGCACATCCTAATAGTACGAATAATGCTGTAAATAACACAGCGAATAATTTCATTACTTTTTTCATGAAATACATCCTTTCAAGTTGTAATATACATATATTATAAATCTAACAATTCTAATATGCAAGCCTTTTTACAAAAATGGATTCTAATGAAGGTTGACAATTGCTAACAGTTTGATTTTAACAGCAATGTGCTATACTAATCTTACAGTGAAATGGAGGAGAAAGTATGAATCAAACTGTAAACTTCTTGAAAGAACTTGTAGCAATTCCGTCACCAACTGGCTACACCAGAGATGTGCAAGACTATTTAATCGATGTCTTAACGGATATGGGATATGAGCCAACACGTACAGCAAAAGGATTAGTGGTTGTAACAGTACCTGGATCAATGGATGAAAAACAGCGCGTCGTAACAGCGCATATCGATACACTTGGGGCGATTGTTCGTGCAGTAAAACCAGATGGACGCTTGAAACTGGACCGCATTGGTGGATTTGCTTGGAATATGATTGAAGGAGAAAACTGTACGGTTCACGTTGCTAGCAATGGAACGACTGTTTCAGGAACAATTTTATTACATCAAACAAGCGTACACGTATACCGTGAAGCCGGAACGGTAGAGCGTAGTCAAGACAATATGGAAGTTCGTTTGGATGCGAAAGTGACAAACGAAGCCGAAACGCGTGCATTAGGCATCGAAGTAGGGGACTTTGTATCTTTTGATCCACGTTTTATCATCACACCAACAGGATTCATTAAGAGCCGTTTCCTAGACGATAAAGTGAGTGCCGCAATTTTATTAACCTTATTAAAGAAATACAAATCAGAAGGAATCACGTTGCCAGTGACAACTCACTTCATGTTCAGTTGTATTGAAGAGACTGGAACAGGAGCCAACAGTAGCATTCCAGAAAAAGCGGTCGAATTCTTAGCCGTGGATATGGGGGCGATGGGGGATGACCAACAAACAGACGAATACACCGTTTCTGTTTGCGTGAAAGACGGTTCTGGCCCATATAATTTTGATTTCCGTCAACATCTTGTATCTCTATGTAAGGAAAAGAACATTCCATTTAAATTAGATATTTATCCTTATTATGGTAGTGATGCTTCAGCAGCAATGCGTGCTGGAGCAGAAGTGAAACACGCCTTACTCGGTGCGGGAATTGAATCAAGCCATTCTTACGAAAGAACGCATCTTGATTCGGTTGAAGCAACACAACAGTTAGTCGATGCCTACCTTTTAAGTTCATTAGTAGAAGCTTAATATGGAGCCTTTCCAACAGTGTTTGGGAAGGCTTTTTTTGTTTTTGAAAGTTTTTTGAATTATTTTGTTGACACGGTCTCCTCAGGGGAGTATACTCTAAAACGTAAACTTTACGATTTGGAAAGCGAGAGAAACATGAACAAGAAAGAAAAGGTTATTTTAGGAGGGGCAGTTGCGCTAGGCTTGCTATTTGCATCGGGTGCCGTATTATCCCAGCAACAAGCCCAAACAACGGTCACAACAACTGAGGAGACAACGATTGATGCCGAGCGTATGGCGAAATACGAACAGGCAGCACAAGAAATTAAAGACAATAAACCAAAGACAATTGTCGGAGAAGTGTTCGAGAATGGTTATTTGAAAAAACACGGAGACCATTATCACTTTGTATATGGTGCGCCACCAGCAGATGCTATTTATGAACAGAAAAAACCAGGTGCGACAACGAGTACAGTAGAAGACAATTACGTCTTCAATCCAAATGATATCGTCAGTGAAAATGAATTAGGATTTGTTGTTCGACACGGCGACCACTTCCATTTTATTTACCGTTCGCAATTAGCAAACGCACAAACGGTGACAAGAGAAGATGAAAATGGCAAGAAGAGAACGTGTAAGTTATTACGTATCCCGCACGGCGACCATTTCCACGATGTATTAGACTGTGGAGATGGCAGTGCTTCATTTGCCTTTGACGATGAACCAATTTCAAGACCATCGACTGGTGGAAGCAACACAGGAGTCGCTAGTACAATTGGGGCTGTTACACCAACAAGACCAAGTACGGCAAGCACACAGCCTGTAACGCCTCCTGCAACAGATATTGCAACACCGCAAGCGGAAGAGTGGACATTGCAATCGCCAGAGATTCAAAAATATTTAGACTACATCGTGTATGCTTACGGCGTGGAACGAGATACGATTAAGTTCGAGTCTGTGACAAACGATCAAGGTGAGTATGTCGGAAAAGTTTTCGCGTTTCAAAATATGGAACAAGGGCAAGATAAAAACCATATTCATCCTTGGGTGATTCCATTGAAACGTTTCGAGGTGCCAAATTCTGACCCATCGATTCCAGCTGAAGTGCGACTATCTCAAGAGATTGATTTAATCGCAAGACGTATGGGCATTTCTCGTACAGCGATTCGCATTGTAAATGGACGTTTCGATATTCCACACGGCGACCATAGTCACTCAATGAATATCGTGAATAAAGATGGCGTCGAAGCCTATGAGAAAAATAAACTTCCAGTTATCGTTCCTCCATTTGTGGCAGGGGATGTGAATTTAGAGACTGTTTTTGCCAAAATTGACGAAGTGAAAGCTCATGCCAGCGAAAAATACAAAGATGATCCTGTAACATTGAACCGTATTTTAGTAGCCTTGAACGAATACAAAGAACAAGTGCAACTAAAAGGAAACTCAACAGAAGGGTTCGTCAAAGGATTGGAACGCTTCGAGGCGCAAACAATTAATCACGAGGCAGTCGCTGCTGAAGAAGTAACGCCTGAAGAACAAAAGATGAACGCGACTCACGAAGAAACGGTTCGTATGGTCGGGGAGTTGAATTTACAAGACTACGGCGTGACAGCGGACGAGTTGAAAGACTTAGCTTCAAAAGCGCGTGAATCTAATAAAGAGGAACAAGTGAACGCGATTCGTGCATTGGTTCAAGCATTACGTGATGCCAATGACCGTATTAGTATCGAAGGAATGCGTTACTTATACTTCTTAACACAACACGTTTTAGACCAAGAATTACCAGCTGCGCTTCGTGAAGAAGTGGCAAGCCTCATTAAGCGTTATATGGGTTCACGATTGAACTTTGCGACAACACCTGTTGAATCACTTATCATCGAGTCTTATCGTGCAAAATTAGCGATTAAAGAATCTCATGCGAAATTCGATGGAAAAGTCGACGCGACAATCGGAAAGAATCTGAAAGAAATTTTAACGCCTGCTTCTGAGGAAGAACAAAGCATTTTCCAAGAGGCCAAAGACTTCGCTGAAATGGCGCTGGATGAATCGGATAAAGATAACAGCACTCCGAAGAGCTCTATCCTAGATGTGAAACCTTCAGAGGAAAAACCATCCGAAGAAACTACAACGACGCAAAGCGAAACAACTGAAACAACAGAAACAACAGAAAGTACGACCGCTTCTGTAGAGACCACAGAAGCAACAACGGCTACAACAGAAGCCGCTACAACAGTAGAAACAACAACTGTTGAACAATAGAAGGTTTAAGCACGTAACTCTTTAATAAAGAAGAGTTGCGTGTTTTTGTTTCCTATGAATAGGAGGTTTAGCGGTATTTATGGTATACTAATACAGCATTCTAGTTGAAGGAGGGATTTAAATGGCAGTCATGCATTTTGGCGAAAACAATACTTGGATTAACATTAATTCAGATTTAATCAGTGAATATTCATCCATTTACGATACATACGAAATCGATGACGAGATGATTGAATACGCGCTTGATAAAAACGAACGCGCGCATATGGAGTATAATCGCCGAACGAAGACATTGGTGGTCATTTATAATGTCCTCAACTTAACACGTGAAGAGAATCATTACGATACGATTCCGTTGACGTTTATCGTACGACAAAATCAAATCGTCACGATTTCCAATGCGCAAAATGAATATATTATTGATCAAATTCGTGAAGAGCTAGAAGAGAATATGCATTGGAGCGTATTTAATTTCTTATTGCATAGCTTATTTACGATTTCGGAAAACTATTTCCCAATTATTGAAAAGTTAAATAAAGAGCAACAAAATATTAGTAAATTGCTTCGAAAGAAAACGACAAAGGATAATTTATTCCGCTTATCTGACATGCAGATTGAGGGAATGTACTTAGTCTCAGCGACGAAGCAAAACGCGGTTGTACTCGAGCAATTGAAGACGCAACAAGCCTTCAAAGCGCTCGACGATTCTGAAAGAGAGCAGTTGGAAGATAATATCATCGAAGCGAATCAATTAGTAGCGATGACAGATTTACATCTTCAAATCTTGCATCAAATCGCAAACACATATAACAATATATTGAATAATAACTTGAACGACACGATGAAATTCTTAACGGTCATCTCGATTTTAATGACGATTCCGGATATTGTGACGGGATTCTTTGGGATGAATGTGCAGATTCCGTTTACGGAGTTTAGACACGGATGGGCGATCATTCTTTTGATTATCGTATTCGGTTGGATAGGCGTGTCGCAGATTATCAAGCGCATTATGAAAGATTAACCAAAAACACCTTCCTACTTGATAGGAAGGTGTTTGTTTGTGTGCTCGTAAAAGTGTTTCTTGTGTTGCTTCTGATGTGCGCTTTAATAAACATAAATGATTACTTCGAATCCTTGCGGATTTGTTTATTGTAGCTGTAACGTTGCATCGGCGCAAGTCTTGGTCTTGCACCTAAAAAGCCTCAAAAAGGGAGTAAGGAATAAATTCCTAACTCCCTTTAATTCGCATTTTTTGCTTTTTCACGTTACTGCTACAATAAAATCCACAAGATTCTCCGTAATCATTTGCAGAATCATCACATTAGAAAACTACTTCCTATCGAGTAGGAGTGTTTTGGGGAATCTGCGAAGAGCCTATCTAACCTCATTTTGGAAGAGAAAAACTATTTTAATTTCTTAGCTTTTTCGGTGTTGGCGAAGTGGAGTTTGGCTACTTTGCCGAGGAGTTCCATGCCGCCGTGTTTTAAAATTGTGGCTGCTGCTTTATCGACGTTGGCACCGGCACCGCTTGGAAGTTCATATCCGTATTCGGCGCTTAGAGAGTCTAAGCCGTCGAGAAAGGCGCATCTTGCAATCATGGATGCTGCCGCAACGGCGATATGGTGGCTTTCGCCTTTTGTAATAAAGTATGTTTTCTTCTTATCGATAAGGTCTTGGCCTTTGAGATAACGGTAATACAAGTCTGGTTTACAGAATTGGTCGATTAGGTACGCTTCTGGAGCCTCGGGAGCGAGTTTTTCTGTTAAGAGACGGAGAGCTTGGTTATGAAGCAACGCCTTCATCTCGTTTAGATTTTTGACTTGTTGGACTTCGTTATATTTTTCAGGCCAAAGTGTGAGTAATTTATAAGGCACAGCTTCTTTGATTTTTGGAACGAGTGCCTTGATTTGGTCGTCCGTCATATCTTTTGAATCGCGAACGCCCATCGCTTTTAGTGTGGCAATGTTTTCTTTTGAAACATAAGCTGCCGCAACGGTTAGTGGTCCAAAGTAAGCACCGTTTCCGACTTCATCGCTTCCGATAACGCTCCAAGTCGCAAAGCCTTCTGGAAGAGTAGAGTCTTCGAGAGCTTTCTTTGAAGTGGCGTCAATCGATTGTTCGAGGTGGTTCTTTTGGATAAAGTCTTCAATGCCTTTTCCTTGGAAGAGAATCTTGCCCGATTTATAGGCCGTAACCGATAAACCGTCGACCTTTAGACGCAATGTTGCGTGTGGTGGAGGAGATTGCGTGTATGAAGCGTAGGTCGCTCCAAGGGTCGCAATTTGCTCAGGTGATAAAATTAAAGTTAATGAATTCATGTCGTTCCCCCTTTTCTTTTTAGCATACCATGACAAATTTCATCCGTCCACTCTCTAAAAAAGTGGATTATTAGTGTATTTTTTAAATGAAAAATGGTAAAATAAGGTGATATTATGGAGAAAGTGAGAGGGTCTTTTGTGAATCAACCAAAAACAAGAGTAAAAGCAACGATTTCAGGGAAATCTTATACGATTATTGGTCGTAAGTCGCAACAAGAAATGCAAAGTATTGTGCGTGTCTTACAAGAACAATTAGATCAAATCACTCGAGTATCTGACAAATTGTCGACGGAAGAAGTGGCGCTTCTTGCAGCCATCAACGCCATCTCGAATCAATTTGAAAAGCAAGAAGAAGTGGTCGCGCTGAAGAAACGTGTAGAGCAGTTGGAAAAAGAATTGCGCTCCGTTCAACATAAACGCCCTTCGATTGATGCAAATAGAAAACAAGAATTAGAAAAACAATTTGAATTACAACAAGATTTGTTGAGAAGGTAGGTTTCAATGGTAACGTTAATTATTTTATTTTATTTATTAGTTGGTGTGTATACCGGAATGCGCCGAGGATTAACTTTAGAACTCGTGTATATCGCAGGATACTTCATCACATTCCTAATTGCGATGTTCACTTACGAAGGATTCGCAAAATTCTTATCGGTGTACATTCCATATCCATCGTACATTCCTGGAAATCACTTAGCGATTTTCACAGAAGCCCAAGCGATGTCACTCGACCAATCATTTTATAAATTGGTTGCATTCCTAGTCATCATGATTCTTGGATGGTTAGTGGTTCGATTCCTAGGATATGTCGCAAGCGAATTAACATTCTTACCGCTATTAAAACAATTCAATACGATCGGTGGAGCGGCACTTGGATTCTTTATGAACTACTTATTCATTTACTTTGTACTATACGCAGTAGCGATGATTCCACTGGCACCAGCACAAAAAATTATCGAAGGTGGATTGCCAAACTTCATCATCACGAAAACACCAATTGTAACGCAAATCGTTTCAAGTTGGTTATTACCTAAATAAAACCTCGAAGCGTGGAACAAAATTGTTCCACGTTTTTTAAGAAAGAAGGACTGTTATGAATTCGAAAATCGAAAAGGTTTTAGAATTTTCAAAAATTAGAACACAACTGGCCGAATACGCGACTTCCGAAAAAGGGAAGCAAATGATTAAGGAACTTCCGATTGAAGTTGATGCAAAGGCCATTCAAAATAAGATTGAAGAAACAACAGATGGGGTAGAACTCTTACGCCTAAAACAAGGAATTCCAATTCCACGATTGAAAGATATTAGTTTTGCCTTGAAACGTCTAGAGCTAGAAGCAGGTCTTAATGGGCGCGAATTAAGTGATATCCTGCGTGTGTTGACAACCACACATGAGGTAGAGCGTTTCTTTGAAAAAGTCGAAGAAGAGGAAATCGCACTAAAACGTGTGCCTCGTCTTGTCGAAAAACTAGAGAGTATTCCAGATGTGACAAGCGAATTAGAAGCTTCTATTCGTGAAGACGGATATGTTTTAGATAGCGCGTCTCCAACCTTACACGGGGTTCGTGTAGGGATTCAAAAGACGGAGCAAGATATTCGTCGTCAAATGGATCAATACCTTACAGGAAAGAATTCGCAATATTTAAGCGATACGATTATCACGATTCGTAATGACCGTTATGTACTTCCTGTAAAAGCAGAGTATAAGTCTGTTTTTGGTGGAACGGTCCATGACCAAAGTTCGACAGGACAAACGCTCTTTATGGAGCCACAAGCAGTCGTGAATTTAAACAACAAGCTTCGTGAGTATCAAATCCAAGAGAAGCGTGAAGTAGAACGTATCCTTTGGGAATTGTCTCAAAAACTCATGCCATATACGAATTCGTTGCATCAAAACCATTATGTATTGGCACGTCTGGATGTAGTGAATGCAAAAGCGCTGTACGCTCATGAATTGAGAGCAACAGAGCCGATTATCGACGCTAATAATTACGTAGCTCTCTGGCAAGCTTGGCATCCGCTTTTAGAGCGTGAGAAGGCTGTAGCAAACGATATTATTCTTGGTGAAGAGTATCAAGCCATTGTCATTACAGGACCGAATACGGGTGGGAAGACCATTCTCTTGAAGACGGTCGGTGTGATTCAATTGATGGCACAGATGGGGCTGTATATTCCTGCGGGTGAAAATAGCCGTGTGGGAATCTTTACAGAGATTTTTGCGGATATCGGAGATGAACAATCGATTGAGCAAAATCTATCGACGTTCTCTTCTCATATGTCGAATATCGTGTCTATTTTGAAACAAATTAACGATAAGAGTTTGCTTTTAATCGACGAAATCGGTTCGGGGACAGACCCACAAGAAGGCTCATCTCTTGCGATTGCGATTCTTGATTATATTGCAAGTAAGCAAAGTTATGTGATTGCTTCAACTCACTATCCAGAGTTGAAAGCATACGGCTATGACCGTCCTAAAACGATTAATGCAAGTATGGAATTTGATGGGGATACCCTTCAACCAACGTACCAACTCTTACTTGGTGTACCAGGGCGTAGTAATGCCTTTGATATTTCAAAACGTCTGGGCTTACCATCGATTATTATCGACCAAGCGCGCGGGCTTCTATCTGAAGAAGACCAAGACTTGAATGCGATGATTAGTGACCTCGAGCAAAAACGTCGCCGTGCGCAGCGTGATGCCGATAAGATGCGCCATCAGTTAGAATTGAGTACGCAGTTACTTGAGGACTTACAACGCGAAACAGAACAATTTCAAGCGAATAAAGCGCGTCTCTTAGAAGAGGCGAAAGAACGTGCGAATACGTTAATTGAGCAGAGTCAAGATGATGCGGATAAGATTTTATCTGAAATTCGTGAGCTTCAATTAAGAAGTAAGCAAAGTACTGTTAAAGAGCATGAAATGATTGAGAAGAAAACGGCGTTGAAAGACTTGAAGCATGAGCAAGCCTTGAAGAAAAACAAGGTGCTTCGCAAAGAAAAAGCGAAGAAGGCGCTGCAAGTCGGACAAAGTGTCGAAGT
>JABZYV010000038.1:0-15966 GCA_015264955.1 Streptococcus sp.
GAGTTGGATAGTGTGATCCTATCGAAAAGTACATACAAGCAATTCTTTGATGATGCACCTCATTATAATTCCAATGCAGAAAAAATCTCTGGCAGTATCTGTGGTGTGAAAGTTCAAGAAATCGAAGAACCCACTATGAAACGAATCCGCCAACTGGATAAACTTATCGATGAACTTGCAAAAGGAAAATCAATGGAAAAGATTTTACGTAAATAAGAATGTAGATACTCAAAATTATCATATATGATAATTTTGAGTATTTGTTTTCCTCGGAGTGGAGGTGGTTTTCTTGTCGAAGAACCTTGAAGTGTTTGAACCACAAAACCCCAAAACCTTTACAAAGCTGATTAAAATACCTGCACCTTCCAAATGTGCAGTTTTTTAGCACCATAAATACAAGGTAGAAGAAACAATGCTCCATCAAAAAGCTATGAAGATAGACGAGTCTTTTTGTTTATTGAAAGAATAGTGGGGAATAGCATTGAATGTGAATTAGCTGGAGTTAGGAATTGATTCCTTACTCCAGCTTTGAGGCTTCAAAGGTGAGAGACCCAGGCTCGAACCGTTGCCCCACTATGACTCTTTCAATAAAAAACAAAAAGACGCAAGTCTATCTTTTTCCTTTTGAAGAGCGCCAATTAAGTATTATTTCTTCTAGCGCATATTTATCGCACAAAAAACTCCCGGCACCAATTGGTACCAGGAGCAGTATTGATTTTAATGTAAGACTTTGTTTAAGAAGTTTTGAGTACGTTCGTTTTGTGGGTTACCAAACACTTCTTCAGGAGTTCCTTCTTCGATGATATAACCACCATCCATGAAGATAACGCGATCGCTAACCTCACGCGCAAATCCCATTTCGTGTGTTACCACAACCATCGTCATCCCTTCTTTAGCTAGGTTTTGCATTACTTCTAATACATCCCCAACCATCTCAGGGTCTAACGCTGAAGTTGGTTCATCGAATAATAACATCTTCGGTTTCATTGCAAGCGCGCGGGCAATAGCCACACGTTGCTTTTGACCACCTGAAAGAGATTTAGGAGAGACATCCGCTTTATCTGCAAGACCAACCATGCCAAGGAGTTCCATAGCATGTTCAGTTGCAGCTTCTTTTGTCTCACGACCTAATTCTACCGGTGCAAGAATGATATTTTCTAGAACGCTTAGGTGAGGGAAGAGGTTGAAGTGTTGGAACACCATTCCGATTTCCTCACGAACTTTATTTAAGTTTGTTTTCTTGTCTGTTAAATCATAGCCGTCAATAATAATATGACCACTGTTGATCTTTTCAAGACGGTTTAAGCAACGTAAGAAAGTTGATTTACCAGAACCAGAAGGCCCGATAATACAAACTACTTCGCCTTCCTCAATAGAAAGGTCGATGGATTTTAATACTTCTAAGTCGCCATATTTCTTTTGAATTTTTTGAACTTCGATAATAGCCATTATTTTAAATTCCTTTCTAAGTGAGCTGAAAGTTTCGTTAATAGAACGATCACGATTAAGTACATCACGCCGACGATTAACCACATTTGACTTGATTGTAAGTTACGAGCGATGATGACTTTACCTGTTTGCGTTAATTCGGCAATACCGATAATTGAAAGGATAGATGTGTCTTTCAATGTGATCACGAATTGGTTGATGAATGAAGGAACCATAATTCGAATCGCTTGCGGTAAGATAACTTTTTGCATGCTCTTAGAATATGGAAGACCTAAACTCATGCAGGCTTCGTATTGTCCTTTATCAACTGCTTGAATACCCCCACGAATAATCTCTGCGATATAAGCCGATGCGTTCAAGCTTAGAGTGATGACACCCGCTACGAACGGTTGCATTGTAATGTTAAATGCTTGTGGAATTCCAAAGTAAATGAAGAACGTTAATACGATTAGTGGAACACCACGGATAATGTCAATGTAAAATCCTGCGATTGCTTGTACAATATTGTTTTGGCTTGTCTTCATTAAACCGAAGATAATACCGATTAAACTTGCAAAGATTAAAGCTACAACTGTTAATACGATTGTGTTCCATAAACCAGTCGCAAGAGTGTGCCAGTTTGTTTTGATTAACCCTAGAATGCTTGTTGCTTCTGTGTTTTCACTAGCATTTGTTGTGTATTTATTGATGATTTCATCATATTTACCACTTTCTTTTAGTTTTTTCAAACCGTTGTTGAAAGCAGTGATAAATTCAGCGTTGTCACCTTTATTAACAGCAACACCATATTCTGTGTTGTTTTCGTTATGGTCTGTCATTTTTAAAGGCAAGTTGTTCGATGTGATTGAGTAGGCAAGTACTGGATAGTCTTCGAATAACGCATCACTGTTTCCTACCATTACATCTTGATACATACTAGATGAATCTTCAAATGTTGTTGTTGTAAAACCATACTTACTCTTAATAGATTCTGCGTAAGTAGCGCTTTGTGTTCCTAATTTAACAGCAACTTTTTTACCTTGTAAATCAGAAAGGCTTGTGATGTCAGAGTTTTTAGAAACTCCCATCCCGATTCCGCTGTCATAGTAACTATCTGTGAAGTCAAATTTTTGTTTACGTTCATCCGTAATACCCATTCCGGCCATCACGGCATCTACTTGTCCAGCTTCTAGTGCTTGAACGGCAGCATTGAAGCCAAGTGGTTTGAATTCTACTTCGAAGCCTTCAGCCTCTGCGATACTCTTCATTAATTCAATATCAATTCCGACGTATTCACCATTTGTATCTTGGTATTCAAATGGAGCAAATGTAATATCTGTTGCGATTACATATTTTTTAGTTTCTGCTTTTGCAGTTGTTGTCGGAGAAACGAGGGATAGAAGAGTCATCAATAGAGTGACTAGAACAGCTCCCAAGCTCAATTTTTTTATGTTCATACATATTCCTCCAAATCTACCTTACGTATAAGGTTTTTCCATTATATGGAAGTTTTTCTGGAAATGCAAAAATCTAGTCTCATTTCATGTTACATTTTATGACATGAGTTTCTGGGTATAAAAAAACTCCCTTCTCTCATGAAAGAGAAGAGAGTGATGCTTATTTTTCTTGTTCAAGGACACGCCAAATGGCTTTTGCCACACCACCGTTAACATTGGTGTCTGTTACAAAATCAGCAATGGCTTTTACTTCGTCTGGAGCATTTCCCATCGCAACACCAATTCCAGCATCACGAATCATTGAAACGTCATTGAAGTTATCTCCGATACCAAAAACTTGCTTCATCGATAAGCCAAGAGTTTTTGCATAGTGAGCAACTGCGATGCCTTTTTGTGCATCCTTATGATTGATTTCTAAATCCGTAATAAATGCAGAGGTTACGACAAGGTTTGGATGTGCTTGATCGATATGTTCACGAACGGGCTTGAAAAATGCCGGCCCGTCATCGTGAGAGACGATAATCTTGAACACTTTAATATCTGGAATCGATAGCACTTCTTCGGCAGTAGTCACATCGGTTGCCTCTAGAAGTTTTTTTAGCTGTCTGATTTCCTCTTTCAATTGTTCAGGCGATAGATTATTTCTTTCAGCCTTTTTTCGTTCGATTACTTTGTTGATAAAGAGAGCATAGTTTTTTCTAAAGTTTCCTTCAGAAGTCACGAGCTGCCAGTCCAAATCGATCGAATTGAAGTAGTCTAATAGAGTATAGACGGTATCGTGTGGAATCGTTACTTCCCAAATGATGTTGTGGTTCTTATCGAAAATTTGTGCCCCATTCATGGCGATGACAGGAAGATGCAATTCTGCTTGTTCGAGCGCGAAATTGGCTTGAAGATAATCGCGTCCAGTACAAACGATGAAGTGTTTCCCCTGTTTTTGGAGTTTTCGAATCGCTTGAATATTATTTTTATGAACCTCTACATGGTTTATGAGGAGCGTACCGTCCATATCCGATGCAAATAATTTAATCATAGGGCAAACCCTCTATTTCATTTCTTTAAGGTGCGTTTGCAATGTTTGAATTTTATCTTGAATCCGTCTGAAGCGTGGTTTGTTTTCCAGTTGGAATCTTGTGACTTCTTCTTGAATAGAATTCACAACTTCCATTGTTTGTGGAACAATCACTTCTTGGAGTTCTTTAATGCCTCTTTCAAGAGTGGCTTTACCGGTATTAATCACGGTAACATCCTGTGTCACTTCTTGAATTTGTTTCGATAGAATTTCGCGGTTTTCCTTTCCGCTTCTTGGATTGTTTAGTAGGGCAACGGCTCCTCCGATAACACTACCGAAAATAAAACCTTTTAGAAATTTACTCATTGATTATGCCTCCATTTGTTCGCGAATTGACTGCGCGATTTCTGCTAATACTTCTGAACTTGGGTTAGTTGGGTGCCATTTTAATCCAAAGCCATCTTCATTTGTATAGCGTGGGATTAAGTGGATGTGAGAGTGGAATACGCTTTGGTAGGCCAACTCCCCGTTATTACTTAAAATGTTTAATCCTTTAATATCTGGGTTTGATGCTTGAACGGCACGTGCAATTTTAGGAATACGTGCAAATACCGCGCTTGCTAAGTCTTCGTCATATTCGAAGATATTTGCTACGTGTTTCTTCGGAACAACCAGTGTGTGTCCAGGTGTTACTTGCGAAATATCGAGGAACGCAAGTACTACGTCATCTTCATACACAATATGTGCTGGAATTTCTTTATTAATAATTTTGTCAAAAATGCAATCTGTCATGGTGTTTCCTCCTTGAGTTCGTACCTCTATGGTATCAAAAAATGCTGTAAAATGAAAGGTTTTCAGGACGGAGAGCTGTTATTTTGTTCTTAGAGGCGAAATTGTTCGATGGTTCTATACTTGAATAAGAAAAGTGCACTTATTCCGCGTCCTTTCACACTTTTTTGGCTTTATGGTATAATAAGGAGAATAGTTAGATAGGAGAATCTATATGACACTACAATTAAACAAAGTGACTGCAGGATATACGAAAGTTCCTGTCATTACGGATATCACTTTTGATGTGAATCCAGGAGAAATTTGTGGACTTATCGGGCTGAATGGGGCCGGAAAGAGTACAACGATTAAAACGATTATTGGGCAACTCACCCCTTTTAGCGGAAGAGTGGAAGTAGAAAAAATAAGTATTCTCGAAAACCAACGTGGCTACCGACAATCCATTGCGGTTATTCCAGAAAGTCCAGTTCTTTACGAAGAATTGACGTTTAGAGAGCACATTGAATTTGTGGCTCGTTCGTATCATCAAATGAACGAAGAAACAATGGCTCATGCGATGGAACTTGTAGAAGCGTTCCGTTTAACGAAGCAATTGGATTGGTTCCCAGCGTATTTCTCAAAAGGGATGAAGCAAAAAGTATTAATCGTCTGTGCGTTAATGCTAGATGTACCCGTCTATGTGGTCGATGAACCATTCTTAGGGCTCGATCCACTAGGGATTCGTACTTTACTTCAGGTTTTAAAAGAGAAAAAAGAAAAGGGTGCAGCGATTTTAATGTCGACGCACGTATTAGATACTGCAGAGAAGTATTGTGATCGTTTCATCGTATTACACGAAGGAAAAGTGATTGCTCAAGGCGATATCGAAGGTTTACGTGCCACTTCGAATATTGAAGAATCTTCTTTAGAGGAAATCTACTTTGCATTAACGACAGGGGACGATGCCGATGAATAGTGCAGAGCTTTTTGAGACTCGAGTAAGAAAATATCAAAAGAAAAGCATGAAGTATATGCGTTATGTATTGAATGACCATTTCTTGATTGTTTTATTTTTCTTATTTGGCTTTATCATGGTGCAATATTCGAGTTGGATTCAATCGATTCGTGTGTTGGAATTACCATTGTTAGGATTGCTTGGAGCTTTACTAGCGAGTGTTCCATTCTTTGGTGGGGTAGCAACGTTACTCGAACCAGCTGATGGAATCTTTTTATCGGTAGTAGGACAAGACTTTAAGGCGTATTTACAAAAAGCCATTCGCCGAAGTTGGATGCTTCCGATACTTGTGATGTTGGCTTCGACAGGAATCATTTTTCCAATTGTGGCACAAGCCTTTGGAACGAATTTAAGTATGTTCGTTAAATTATTTCTATTACAAGTGTTCTTTAAAGACTTGTTATTCCGTTGTACGAAATACGCTTACCGTGGAGTACTTCATTTTACATGGATGGAAAAACTTGGTATTTACATGATTGCAGTAGTGAACTTCTTTGGAATGTTTTTATGGATTTCTGAAGGTTGGTCAATTGTATTATTAGTTATTCCAGTACTTCTAAGTATCTTTGTCGAACAATATTATGGAAAAGCAGCATTTGTGTACCAATTTGATAAAATGATTGAAATGGAATTAGAAAGACAACAACGTATTTATCGTTTGTTTGCCTTATTTGTCGATGTACCAATGTTGCATAAGCCTCACGCACATCGTCGGACTTATCTCGATGGCGTATTGAAGGTGCTTGTTGGAAATCATCCTAGTGGGCATCGCTATTTAGTAAGTCGTACGGTCATTCGAACAAGTCAATATATGAGTTTATTATTGCAACTGGCAGTCGTGAGCTTTGTAGTGGCGTTATTCTCACAGCCGTATTATTGGAACTTTATCGTAAACGCGTTACTTATGATGCTTTTAGGATTCCAACTTGTAGGAGTGATTCAAAGCGCGAATACGCAAAATAGTCATTTTGCCTCTCTTGTAGATAGCAACACACGTCTTCAAGATGATTTATCTGTTCTTATGTTAACAATGGTGGTATCTGGGATTGTGATCGGTATTTCTTCTGCAATTGGCATGCGCGAATTGATTGGTTTAGTAGGAATTGTTTTCTATCCGATTTTTGGAGTATTCTTTACGCAATTTTATTTACGGTATCGATTTCTTAAGAAGAGAAGAAAAATTTAAGTTTGTAGGCTAAAAGTAGCACACAAACTTGACTCAAATGGCATAAAACCATAAAATAAAAGAATAGATTTATTAAAGGAAACAGAATTTGTCGTTAGGGATGGAATAGATGGAATATAACATGGACACAGGATGGGATCTCCATCCAATTGGTGGGGACACCGGTCAAGCGTACATGGGTGTAAAAGACCATGAACGTGTATTTCTAAAGAGAAATGCTTCACCGTTTTTAGCGGTGCTATCGGGTGAAGGTATCACTCCTAAGTTAATATGGACCAAACGTGCGGGTAATGGTGATGTCATTACAGCTCAAGAATGGTTGTCTGGAAGATCCCTCACTAAGGAAGAAATGGGGTCCGTCGAAGTCATTGAGCTGTTAAAACAAATTCATCAATCCCCAAATCTTTTACAAATGTTGCAACAAATTCAAGGTGAAGAGTATAGCACACAAAAATTCATCGATGAATATTTAAATAATTTACAGTCAGGATTACAAACCCACCGTTTCTTAAACGAAGTATTAAATTACTTAATTGAAACCATTCCGCTTGTGAGTGAAGTTGGAAAAACAGTTTGTCACGGAGACTTAGACCGTCGTAACTTTATGTTATCTGAAGACGAGAAGCTCTACCTTGTCGACTGGGAAATGGTTCGCCTCGCCGATCCAGTTTCGGATTTGACGATGATTTTGACGCAATACATTCCTGTTCATCAATGGGGTGAATGGCTAGATATGTATGGCTTACAACTGTCTACAAATATTTATCAACGAATTGAATGGTATGCTCTCATGAATTGCTTGAATTATATTAAAAAATCGCACTTCGAGGGACGTTACCTTGAAATGAATGAGAAAATTCTTTTGGTGAAATCAATTTACAATAATCGTATTGGAAAGCCAACAGAAGAATAGACAGGAGTTAGACTTTGAGATTAAGAAATAAACCTTGGGCAAAAGATGCTTTAGCGGCTCACCCAGAAATGGTCATCCAAAATCCAGCAGAGTGGAAGGGAAGATGGCATGAGCGTTTTGGCAATAACAATCCAATCCATATCGAGATTGGTTCTGGGAAAGGTCAATTCGTGAGCGGCATGGCTCGTCAAAACCCAAATATTAACTATATTGGAATTGAAATTCAAGAAAGCGTCCTTGTAGTCGCACTTGAAAAAGCTCTTGCAGCAGATGTTCCAAACTTACAATTATTACATGTAAATGGTGGACAAGTAACAGACTACTTCGAAGATGGTGAAGTAGACCAAATTTACTTAAACTTCTCAGACCCATGGCCAAAGAAACGTCATGCGAAACGTCGCTTGACTCATGAAAGTTTCTTAGTCGGATATGAAAAAGTATTACCACCATTTGGAGAATTACACTTCAAGACAGATAACCGAGGATTGTTTGAATACAGCCTTGCTTCATTCTCACAATTTGGACTTGTGTTAAAACAAGTTTGGTTAGATTTACATCAAGTGGAATTTCCAGGAAATGTGATGACAGAATACGAAGAGAAATTCTCAGCAAAAGGTCATCCAATTTATCGTGTGGAAGTGATTTTCCCACAAGATAGAAAAGCTTTTAAACAACCTGAATAACAAATAAAGGAGCCTGATTCATATGGAATCAAAAAATAGTTTCAAAGGTGCAAGTTTTCTTCTAGCAGCAGGTGCTGTTATTGGAGCATGGGTCACTTCAAAATGGTTTGAACGCAGAAATGTCAATGGAGATGTTATTGTTCAAAATGTACGTAAATTATTTCAAGTAGTAGGTACTATCGAAGGCTCTTGGATTGAGATGGAACCTGTATTCGTGGATAGTCCTGAGTTTTATGGGGAAGTTTATTATGGCGGGGTTACTCGTAAAGAAGATAATGAACTAGTCCAATACGAATTTTATGCAGATGCAAAAACAGGAGCCGTTATTGATTTATACAAAATTGGATAATCAAAGAAAGCTGGAGGACCTCCAGCTTTTGGCGCGTTTATAAGATGTTTTATAGAAGTAGGAAAGAAGAGGATACAATGGAAGCTCATACAGAACAATTAATCAAAACGTTAACAGAAATGAAAGGGACAAGTGGACACGAAGGCCGTATTCGTGAATTCATGAGAAACGAATTAACACCTTTAGTAGACCGCGTGGAACAAGATGGTCTTGGCGGTATTTTTGGGGTTCGTGATAGCAAAGAAGAAGATGCACCACGCATTATGATTGCAGCACACATGGACGAAGTTGGTTTCATGGTAACAAACATCACTCCAAACGGAATGTTCAAAGTAAGTCCTTTAGGTGGATGGAACCCATATGTGGTTTCAGCACAACGTTTTACATTATTAACTCGTAATGGAGACTATCCGATTATTTCATCTTCAATTCCACCACACTTATTACGTGCAGCTGGTGGTCAACAAGCAGCAGTGAAAGTAACCGACATTTTATTTGATGCTGGATTTACTTCACGTGAAGAAGCGCTTGAATATGGCTGCCGTCCTGGCGATACAATCGTTCCAGATGTGGAAACGATTTGGACAGCCAATAAGAAACGCATGATTTCTAAATGTTGGGATAACCGTTACGGATGTACAGTGGTTCTTGAAGCATTGAAAGCTGTTAAAGACGAAACTCTACCAAACACATTAATCGCTGGAGCGAACGTGCAAGAAGAAGTTGGATTACGTGGAACTGGTCCAAGTGTAACGAAATTCAATCCAGATTTATTCTTTGCGGTAGACTGCTCAGCAGCAGATGATATTAGTGGTTCAAAAGAAACGTTTGGACACTTAGACCAAGGATTCTTATTACGTATTTTAGACCCAGGTATGGTGACTCTTCCTCGTATGAAAGAATTCTTAGAAGACACTGCGTTAACTCATAACATTCCGTTCCAATACTTTGTTTCTCAAGGTGGAACAGATGCTGGTAAAGCACACTTAATGAATCAAGGAGTTCCAAGTGCGGTAATCGGGGTTTGTGCTCGTTATATTCATACACACCAAACAATGTTCTCAATTAAAGACTACGAAGCAGCACGTGAAATGGTCATCCAAACAATTCGTGCGTTAGACCGTAGCACAGTGAACACTATTTTAGACGGAAGAACAAATTAAGATTAAAGAGGTACAATATATGTGGTTAAGTTTTTATAACAAAAAGGGTATCGGCGATACGTTATTATTAACAAGTGGAACTGCAAACCGCTACGACGTCGACTATGAGAAAAAAGGAAATGTGACTCAAGTCTTTGTTCGTGAGTCGAAAGAAGTTCTAGGCTATAATATTGAAAAGATTTCTGAAGTGATTTCATTTGAAGAAGATGGACAACAAATCCTAACTCCCAAGCAACAAGAAGTTGTCAAAGGGTTGATTGAAAAAGCTGGATTTGATGTTTCAACTTTAGATTTAACACCTGAAGATGCGCTTGTAGTTGGATACGTTGAAAGTTGCGTAGATCATGAAGATTCTGACCACTTACACGTAACGATGACACGAGTAAGCGACTCTGAAGTGTTGCAAATCGTCTGCGGAGCTCCAAACGTGAAAGCAGGACAAAAAGTAGTGGTTGCTAAACCTGGTACAGTAATGCCAAGCGGCGCTATCATTTGGGCTGGAGAATTACGCGGAGTGGCTAGTCACGGAATGCTTTGTTCAGCACGTGAATTAGGATTAGAAAACGCACCAGCGAAAAAAGGAATTTTAGTATTAGATGATGCGACTCCAGTAGGGACGCCATTTAAATCATTAAACTTACAATAAAGGAGGATACGGAGTCATGAATGAACCATTTAACGAGAAAAACGATTCATTCGCATCGCTTCAATCAAGACGTGAAAAGACTACTTTTCCGAATTACTTGAAGCAAGGTCAAACTTTTGAAGATCAAGTCGTTGAAGAAATGACGCGAGTTGATGCCACAAGAAAAGATGAGACTCCACAAGAATCCTTACCTTTTGATGAGCGACCTGATGCAGCACTCTTACAACCGATTGAAAAAGAGGAACATCATTTACCAGCGCAATTCCGTTCATTTAAGGAAAAGGCGACGGAAGGTCATCAAAAATATAAACCGCGTGTGGATTGGACTTCTTATTTGAATACGAATCAACGCAAACCTTTTAAACCAAGTACGGTACCTTCGAGTACTAGAGGTTTAGAACAAGAGGAAACGCCAAAAGTTTCTTATCACGAATTAGAAAATGAGTTATTACCAAATAGTACGGACTTGATTTTATTCGAAAAAGAAGAAGCTTTATTGGTATCCGTTGAGGAACAAGAAGATACAATCGAGAAGCGCTTGAAGGAGTATAACGGTACCTCTTATGAGAAACCAGTACAAAGCCAAGTTTTCGCAACAAAGGGCTATGTTCCAGCCTTTAAACGCAAACAAGAATCAGATGTTGAAGTCGTGCAAGAGTCCTTGTTAGAAGGGTTGCCGGAGACAAAAGTTGAAAGACGAAAAGAACCGGAAAAACCACTAACTGGAAAACAAAGACGCGCAATGAAAAAATCGTTATCAATGATTATGGAACAGGAGCAACATGAACGTCAGTTGCCATATGTCCATCCGAAAAAACAGTAGTAGAAAAGCGAGGAGAAAAAATGGATAAAAGTAAAATTTATCACTTTACGGGAATAAAAGGATCAGGAATGAGCGCATTAGCCTTAGTATTACATGGGGAAGGCTATAAAGTGCAAGGGTCAGACTTAGAACAATACTTCTTCACTCAAAAAGGATTGGAAGAAGCTGGAATTACATTGTTACCATTCAGCGCTGACAATATTAAAGAAGGACAAATTGTTATTGCAGGGAACGCTTTTCCAGATAGCCATGAAGAATTGGTTTCTGCACGCGAAAAAGGTGTTGAAGTCGTTCGTTATCACAAATTCTTAGGCGAATTATTAAAAGGCTATAAGAGTGTTGCCATTACTGGTTCGCACGGTAAAACAAGTACAACAGGGTTGCTATCTCACGTGTTAAGTGGTATGGAACCAACAAGTTACCTTATCGGAGATGGAACTGGTAAAGGGATTGAGAATTCAGAGTACTTCGTTTTAGAAGCTTGTGAATATAAACGTCACTTTATGGCGTACCGTCCAGACTATGCGATCATGACAAACATCGACTTTGACCATCCAGATTACTATACAGATATCGAAGATGTACAAAGTGCATTTGAAGCATTTGGTAAACAAGTGAAAAAAGGAATCATCGCTTGTGGGGATGACGAAAGATTACGTACATTAGATGCCATCGTACCTGTTACTTATTATGGTGTTGGCGAAAACAATGATGTCATTGCTAAAAACATCCGTAAAGAAAAAGGCGGAAGCTACTTCGATGCGTATATTAAAGGTGAATTATATGGTCATTTCTATATTCCAACTTATGGTGACCACAATATCCTTAATGCATTAGCGATTATCGCATTCTACTACTTAAATGATTTAGATCGTAATGAATTAGCTGAACAATTCAGCACTTTCGGTGGAGTGAAACGTCGCTTCTCTGAAAAAGTAATTAACGGCGTGACTATCATCGATGACTACGCTCACCACCCATCTGAAATTCGTGCAACATTAGATGCGGCACGTCAAAAATATCCAGAAAAAGAAGTGGTAGCAGTCTTCCAACCACATACATTTACTCGTACAATCGCGCTTTTAGAAGAGTTTGCGGCAGTGTTATCACTTGCTGACCACGTATACTTATGCGATATCTTCGCATCTGTTCGTGAAGAAGCAGGGGATGTTTCTATCGAAGACTTAGCCAAATTGGTAAAAGGCGGAGCGAAAGTATTACCACTCGATAATGTATCTCCATTATTGAACTATAAAGACGCAGTAATCGTGTTTATGGGAGCAGGGGACGTTCAAAAATATGAGTTTGCTTATGAAAAACTCTTATCAAATACTTCTCCAACACAAAACTAAATGAACTTAAAAGCTTGGCAGAAAGTCAAGCTTTTTCTGTTTTTATAAACGCTCAGTAGAATAGTACACTTTCTATTTAATTTAATAGATTTAATTTGGAGGAGAAATGATAAAATATAAAATTGAAGCAAATTTTTGGAGGGCTTAAGATGAATTTGAGTAAATTATCAACGATATATAATATTAGAAGGATGGGAGAAAATGATGTATCGCTTATTTTGGATTTAGAAAATGGCAATCCGTTGTATTTTAACTATTGTCCGCCAAAACCTAGTAAACAATCTGTATTAAATGATTTAAAAGCTCTTCCAGAAGGTAAAAACATGGATGATAAATTTTACATAGGTTTCTTTGACAGAAATAGATTAGTTGCTATTATGGATTTTATTGTATCTTTCCCAATAAAAGAAACTATTTATATTGGTCTTTTTATGATGGATTGTAAAGATTCAGGACAAGGTAAGGGAACCCTTATAATTCATGAGGCTTTGACAGCTTTTAAAAAAGAAGGATTTAATAAAGTAAGACTTGCTTATATGAAAGGAAATCCTCAAAGTAAAAGATTTTGGGAAAAATGCGGTTTTATGGAAACTGGAATTGAAAGAAAGAACGAGCATGGAAAAGCTGTCGTTTTAGAGAAATCATTATAAACAGTTTGAGATGAAATATATTCTTACAAAAAAACAGTAGATCATATGATTTACTGTTTTTTGTTTATCACGGTAAATATTTTAAACTAAAGGGTTCATAACAGGCTTTACCTTTAAACTCTTTTTACGGTTATCTTCAAAAAGCTCTTTTTAGTGTTCACAAGTTTGTTTATTTGTTACACTGATAGTGACAAATTAGGAGGCATATTATGGCAAAACCAAAATTATTATTAGTAGACGGAAGTAGCTTAGCATTCCGCGCATTTTTCTCAATTTTAGATTTAAATCGTTTTAAAAACTCGAATGGCTTACATACGAATGCACTCTATTCATTTCACCGTATGTTTAAGTCCATCTTAGATTCTGAAAAACCAACGCATGTGCTCGTTGCATGGGATGCTGGAAAGACGACTTTCCGTACTGAAATGTATGCAGATTATAAAGGAGGTCGTTCGAAAACTCCAGGTGAATTTATCGAACAAATGCCTTATTTTAATGTACTTTTAGATGCGTGGGGGATTCCTCATTACCGTCTGAACCAATACGAAGCCGATGATATTATCGGTACTCTTGCCAAACAAGGGGAAGCAGCAGGTTATGAAGTCGTTGTTCTTTCAGGAGATAAAGACTTAATTCAGCTTGCGGATAATAATATCACAGTCAAAATTACAACAAAGGGAGTAACAGAACTTGTTGAGTACACTCCAGAAGTGATTTTTGAAAAATATGGCTTAACGCCTGAGCAAATTATCGACATGAAGGGGTTAATGGGAGATTCTTCCGATAACTATCCTGGTGTTACAAAAGTCGGTGAAAAAACAGCCGTGAAACTTCTTCAAGAATTTGGTAGCGTCGAAGGAATCTATGAACATGTCGATGAAATGAAGAAGAGTAAGTTGAAAGAAAACTTAATTAACGACAAAGAGCTAGCCTTCTTAAGCAAGAAACTGGCGCGCATCAATGTGGAGTCTCCACTTGAAATCACACTAGACGATACCCTTCGTAAGGAACAAGATGTGGAAGCGTTGATGGCGTTCTATAAGGAAATGAACTTCAATTCTTTCCAATCAGACCTATTAAATTCAGGTGCGACTACTGTAGAAGAAGCACCAAAAGCTGAGCGACCAAACGTCAAACGTGTGTCAGAGATTACTGAAGATATGCTTAAAGGCGCAACAAGTGTGCATTTTGAGACACTTGAAGCCAATTATCATGTGGCAGATGTTATTGCCGTTGCCTTCGGAAATGAAAAAGAAGTCTTCGTGACTGATTTAGAGACGGCCGTTGCTTCAGAAGCCTTCAAGAAATGGCTCGCGGATGCATCAATCGAAAAACATTTATTTGATACAAAGGCAGCTAAAGTGCTTGCACATCGTTTCGGTCTTGTGATAGCAGGTGCCAAATATGATGTGTCCCTTCTTGCGTATCTAGTGGACACTAATGATATCGTGAAAGAAATTAGTGATGTGGCTCGCCGTGTCGATGTAACGATTCTTACCAGTGACGAAGCGGTCTACGGTAAAGGAGTAAAAATCCAAATCCCTGAAGATGAAGAAGTTTGGAATCAGCATTTAGCAGCAAAAGTCTACACGATTGCGGTGGCGCCAGAAAAACTATTGAAACGCCTCGAAGAAAATGAACAAACGCATCTTTATTGGGAAATGGAATTGCCAGTGAGCGATATTTTAGCGCGTATGGAAATCCAAGGGATTCGTGTCGATAAAGAACGTTTGGTTGAGATGGGTGTGGAATTCGAAGCGCGTCTTAAAGAAATCGAACAAGAGATTTACGAGCTAGCTGGGGAAGAGTTTAATATCAATTCGACTAAACAACTAGGGGTCATCTTATTTGAAAAGATGGGCTTACCAGTCATCAAGAAGACGAAGACGGGCTATTCAACAGCAGTAGATGTTTTGGAAAAATTGGCGCACCAAGCTCCAATCGTCGGATTGATTTTAGAATATCGTCAATTAGCGAAATTAAATTCAACATATGTGGAAGGTCTGCAAGCGTATATTCAAGAAGATGGCAAGATTCATACGCGTTTTGTCCAAAACTTAACTCAAACAGGTCGTCTAAGCTCAGTGGATCCAAACTTACAAAATATTCCAATTCGTACACAAGAGGGCCGTCGTATTCGTTACGCGTTCTTACCAGAACATGATGATTGGAAGATTCTCTCAAGCGACTATTCGCAAATTGAATTGCGTGTGTTAGCGCATATTGCTGGCGACAAACATATGATTGAAGCGTTCAAAAATAATGTCGACATTCATACAAACACAGCAATGCGTGTCTTTGGAATTACAAACCCAGACGATGTAACGAGTGAAATGCGACGCCAAGCCAAAGCCGTAAACTTTGGGATTGTGTATGGAATTAGTGATTATGGGTTGTCGCAAAACTTGAATATTTCCCGTAAGAGAGCTAAAGAATTTATCGACCGTTACTTGGAAGAGTTCCAAGGGGTAAAAGATTTTATGGAATCAGTGGTAAAAGAAGCGCGTGAGAAAGATTATGT
>JABZYV010000039.1:0-15869 GCA_015264955.1 Streptococcus sp.
AAGTCGTGCGGATACTACGGGAAGTGGACGTCGGACCTGTGAGCCCGAGTTCAACTACAACAGGATGTGAGTAAAGGCTTGAGCCTCTGCTTTTCCGAACTCAACTAAACTGAATTCGAGCCTAACAGCCCGAGTTCAACTACACCAGGATGTGAGACATCTCATCCAAAAACAAAAAATCAAACCAACACAAAAAGGGGAAAAACAAAATGAACATTAAAAAATTATTCGTAGCTGCAGCGGCAGCATTAACATTAGCGGCATGTGGAGCTGCACAAACATCAAACTCTGGAAGCTCAGCTTCATCAGAAGCAAAACAAGAAAACAAACACGTTAAAATCGGGGTTAACGCAGGAAACCACGAAGTTTGGGACGATGTAATTGCTCGCTTGAAAGAAAAAGAAGGTATTGAAGTTGAATTAGTAGAATTCACTGACTACGTACAACCTAACCAAGCGTTAGAAAACGGCGACGTTGATTTGAACTCTTTCCAAACAATTATTTACCTAGAACGTTTCAACAAAGAGCAAGGAACACACATCAAACCAATCGGATACACAGTTATTGCTCCAATGGGTGTGTACTCTAAGAAAATCAAAAACGTAAGTGAATTAAAAGATGGCGATACAATTGCTATTCCTGAAGATACTTCAAACAACTCACGTGCATTACGTTTACTACACGCAGCTGGCGTAATCAAATTAAAAGATCCTAACAACACTTTAGCAACTAAAGATGATATCGTTGAAAATCCTAAAAACATCCAAATCAAAGAATTACCTGCTGGACAAACAGCTCGTGCTTTAGATGATGTTGCTGCTTCATTAATCAACAACGGTTTCGCTGTTGAAGCTGGATTCCAACCAACAAAAGACTCTATCTTTATTGAACAAATTACTGATTCTTCACAACCTTACTACAACGTAATCGCTGCTAAAGAAGGTAACGAAAACAACGAAGTATACAAAAAAATCGTAGAATACTACCAATCACCAGAAACAGCTAAGAAAATCGAAGAAGTTTCAAAAGGTGCTAACGTACCAGTTTGGGAAAAAGCTACTTTGAAAAACTAGGATGAGAGGGCGAACGCTCAGGCCTGAAACACTGGACCAGAATAACGCAAAGGACTGCTTGCAGTCGTGCGGATATTCTGGGAAGTGGACGTCAGGGCTGTGAGCCCGAACTCGACTACAACTAGGATGTGAGAAAAAGCGTTAAGCCAATATTCACAGTGCGAATATTGGGTGACGGTTCGAAATTTCGAACTCAACTACTAGGATGCGAGAAAAGCAAGTTACATTTAGAAAAAAACAAAACCTTAAGAGGCGTGCTTAGCATGCCTCTTTATTCAATGAAAGAAGGCAAAGACGATGAGCGAAATTAAACAAAAAGCACAAGCGTTAAACGAATATCTTGTCGCCACAAGAAGACATTTTCACGAAAACCCAGAATCAAGCTTAAAAGAGTACGATACTGCTGCCTACATTCAAAAAGAATTGACTGCATTTGGAATCCCATTTGAAAAAGTAGCTGAAACAGGGACGTTAGCTATTATTAAAGGTGGTAAAGGAGAAGGAAAGACCGTTTTACTTCGTGCTGATATTGATGCGTTAGAACTTCCTGACTGCACTGGTAAACCTTATGCGTCTAAACGTCCTGGGTTAAACCATGCCTGCGGACATGATGCGCATACGACAATGGGGTTAGGAACGGCAAGAGTCCTGAACGAATTGAAAGACAGCTTTGCAGGGACCGTCTTAATCGCATTTCAACCTGCAGAAGAAATCGGTGCGGGAGCGAAGCAATTTGTCGCTTCTGGAAAAATTGACAACATCGATGAATCATTTGCGATTCATGTCAATTCAGGATTACCTGTCGGATCGTTTGCGGTTAAAGGTGGACCGGTGAATGCTTCATGTGATATTTTCAAAATCAAAATCACAGGAAAGAGCGCTCACGTAGGACGTCCTCATTTAGGGCATGATGCGCTAGTGACGGCCAGCGAAGTGGTTGTGGCTTTGCAAACCATCGTCGCTCGTGAAGTGAATCCAATCGACCGTGCTGTTGTCGGCATTGGTAAATTAAATGCGGGAACTCGCTACAATATCGTAGCAAACGACGCTGAAATCGAAGGGACGATTCGTGCGTTCAGCCATGAGACACGTGCGCATTTGAAAGAAGCGGTAACGCGTATCGCTAAAGGAATCGCTGAACTCAATCGTTGCGAATTTGAAATCGATTGGTATGATGCGGCAGCTCCAGTGATTAACACTCCAGAGCTAGCAGAAGAATTCCAAAAAGTAGTTTCGAAAGTAGAAGGAATCGACAACCTAATCACAAAATACGAATCATCTATGGGTGCCGATGACTTTGCGGATTACGTAGTGAATAAACCTGGTGTTTATGGCTTACTTGGTAGCCAATCTGGAGAAGAGACAGCTTATGGGCATCACCATGAAAAATTCGATATCGATGAGCGAGTATTAGCGCTTGGTGTTGAAATTGAAGTGAAGTATTTCTTAAGCAGACTTGCTTAAAAATGAGTGGGAAGGGTCGAAATGTTTTTCGGCCTCTTTTTCATTTTAAAACGTTAAAAAACTATAATATTTATTGAAATGTAATAGGCAAGAAAGAAGCCGTATGCTATAATTCTTTTGTGTCTGAAAATAGAACAGTTGTTTTTCAGAAAGAGATTTTAAAAAGGTGCTCGGGAGCGGATTATGAAACCATTATTAGAACAATTAGAACTAAATACGAAACAAGATAAAGTTGTTTACCGACACGATTTAATGCCGGAAGAAGAGTTGACAGCAAGCCTTGTCTGGGAGTATTCAGATAAGCTAGCGGCGTACTTACATGAAACGTACAAAGGAAATAAATCTCCAATCGTGGTTTATGGTCATAAGCATCCATTTATGTTGGTGTACTTCTTGGCTTGTGTAAAATCAGGTCATGCCTATTGTCCAGTTGATGTGAATACACCAATTGACCGCGTTGAAGATATTATCGCAACCGTTAAGAGCCCAGTCGTGCTCGTGAGTGAAGAAATTTCACTAGATGCACCAACATTGACAGTTCCTGAAGCTAAAAAAGTGATTGATTCAACAACGGAACGTATTTCAAAAGAGCATTATGTTCAAGGGGAAGATATTTTCTATATTATCTTTACTTCGGGAAGTACAGGGAAGCCAAAAGGAGTTTCAATTACTTACAATAACTTGAACCACTTCTTAGATTGGTATACGGGTTATTACAAAGAGAAAGGACCTCAAGTCTTTCTTGGACATCCGCCGTTCTCATTTGATTTATCAGTGATGTCACTTTGGCCAGCACTTTATATGCATGCGCCACTTGTTCAAATTGATAAAGAGCATTTACAAGATTTCAAAGTGTTGTTTAAAACATTAGAAGAATCGAAAGCAACGGTGTGGATTTCAACGCCATCGTTTGCGGAAATGTGCTTGGTGGATCCAAGTTTCAACCAAGAACTACTTCCTGAATTGGAACAATTTGTATTCTGCGGTGAGAAGTTATTTAGCACGACCGTTGAAAAATTAATGGAACGATTCCCACGTGCGGAAGTGGTGAACACATATGGACCAACGGAATCAACCGTTATGGTAACGTGGATGCCATTAACACGAGAATTGTTAGAGAAGTATCCAGATAATCTGCCCGTAGGTGTGATTAAACCAGGGACGACTGTCTTGATTGACGGCCCAGAAAGCGGCGAAATCATTATTTACGGGAACACAGTCGCAAAAGGTTATTATGAAAACCCTGAAATGAATGCGAAACATTTCTTCGAAGTAGATGGTGAGCGTGCATATCGTACGGGGGACGTGGGACATTTCGAAGGGGATTTATTATTCTGCGAAGGACGAATCGATTTCCAAATCAAATTACATGGGCACCGTATCGAGTTGGAAGATATCGACAATAACTTATTGAAGAATCCGAAAATTCGTCAGGCCGCAACGGTTCCTTCGATGGCAGATGGGAAAGTAAAATCCATTACTTCGTTTGTCGTGTATAACGAGCCGATTGAAAAACGTTTTGAAACAGTCAAACTCGTGAAAAAAGAATTGGCGCAACATGTGCCGGAATATATGATTCCTAAGAAAGTCGTTTTCTTAGATGAAATGCTGTTAAACAATAACGGGAAGATTGATAAAAAACAATTAAAGGAGCTTGTGTAGTCGATGCATTATTTTGAAGGTCTCTCTTTCTTCATGACGCTAGGACTCGTATTAATCGTAGCGTTCATATTAAATGTCTTTCAAAAATCTACGTATTATCTATCATTACTATTCTCATTAGTGATGGTCTATTTCGTGTTCATTAAAACGCCGGACCAACTGATTGCGCTATTGGGATTTGTATTGGTGGGGTACATTTTGATGCAGTTGACCTCTAAGCTTAAAGAGCGGAAGAAGACGATGCCAATCATGGTGTTGTTAGCAGGATTGCCGTTAATTGTGGTGAAAATTTTGCCTGTGTTTCATGTGAATGGATTTGGTTTTTTAGGAATTTCTTATATGACCTTCAAATTAGTCCAAATCATAGTTGAGATGTATGACGGGTTGATTGAAAAGCCGATGTCTGTTCTCGATTACACACATTTCTTGTTATTCTTCCCAGCGCTTAGTTCCGGACCGATTGACCGTAGTCGCAGATTTATGGACGATTGGCAGAAACAAAGAAGCCGAGCGGAGTATTTAGAACTCGCAGGTACAGGTATTTTTAGGTTAGTGTTAGGTTTATTCTATAAGTTGGTATTATCTGGAATGGTATTTCAACAGATGAATGGGCCGATGGGGAAAGATGTGACCTATCTCGTCGGGTATATGTATCTTTACACCGCATACTTGTTCTTTGACTTTGCTGGATACAGTTTAATGGCAGTAGGGGCAAGTAATATTCTAGGTGTTGAAACGCCGATGAACTTTAACTTCCCATTTATCAGTATCGACATTAAAGACTTCTGGAACAGATGGCATATTACGCTTTCGACATGGCTACGTGACTTTGTTTTCTCGCGTGTTGTAATGCGATTCATGCGTAAGAAAGTCTTTAAGAAGAGACTGACGACGGCGATGGTTGCCTATATGATCAACATGACCTTCATGGGATTTTGGCATGGAGTGACACTGGACTACATCATCTACGGTGTGTATCACGGAGTGCTGATGGCGTCGTTTGAATGGTATCAGAAGAAATCGAAGTTTTATAAGAAAAACAAGAATAAGACTTGGTATAAAATTACAAGCTGGCTCATTACGATGCATTTAGTAATGTTAGGATTCTTGATTTTTTCAGGAAAACCATTATTATGGATAAGTAAATTAATTTCAATGCAATAGGAGGGATTTCCATGGAAGAAAGAATTTTAGAAATTCTAGAAGAAATTTGCGAAGATGAAGTAGTGTACGAAGATAAAGACATCAACTTAAAAGAAGAAGGGTTAATGGATTCATTAGCATTCGTTGAACTACTTGTTCGTTTAGAAGAGTTCGGTATCGAAGTGGCTCCAACAGAAGTAACTTACGAAGAAATCGATACTCCAAATAAAATTATTAAATACGTTTCAGAACGTGTTGGTTAATTTAAAATAGTAAAAGGCGCTTCCTGTCGAGTAGGAGGCGCCTTTTTGCGTACTTAGAATTTAATATTTAACAGTTTGTTTACTTCTGTATAAGCGGATTGAATTCGCTCGAGCGTTTTTTTGTCTACGGTATGTTCTAGAGGTCCGCCTGGCATATAGTTTTCTGCGAGAAAGACTTGATAGTCGTAAGCTGGTCCTCCCATAAAGCTGCGGTCGATTTCAGTACGTGAAACCCATGTTGGATGAGCCTTAACACTTGTGAGGGTCGTCCTGCCGTTTTCTTTTTCGATGGTGATATCCATAATCACGCCACGCTCGGTCCAGATGTTTTCCAACGTTTCGACGCGTTGGTTCGAAAGGAGATTTCCCATCGAGTAGATGATGAATTTCTTTTCACCGTCTTTTGTAATCGTTTCGGTTGGTTCAATGACGTGTGGATGTCCGCCGAAAACAACATCGGCACCCCATTCGATCATTTGGTGATACGTATCGATTTGCCCTTGTGTTGGATGAAGGTGATATTCTTCTCCCATTTGTGGTAATACAATCGTAAAGTCGGCGATTTCTTCAGCACGCTGGATGAGCTGCTTCACCTTTTGCATATTTAAATCGTATAGATGATTGTTGTATTCTTCGTCGGTGAGAGTTGCTTCGATACCGTTGAAACCATACGCAAATCCAAGGATGGCCACTTTGATGCCGTTGACTTCTTTTACAAGGATGCCTTCTGATGGGTCGACCTTTACCCCAAAAATTTCAAGTCCATTTTTGCGGAAAGCATTGGCTGTGTATTTCAAACCTTCGATGCCTGTGTCGAGAATGTGATTATGGGCTAAGTCAAGTACATCGTATCCGGCGTCTTTAATGCTTTGAATCACTTCTTCAGGAGCGTTGAAAAGTGGATATCCAGCAAGGGGCTTGTTTGGATTTATGGTCCCTTCGAAATCCCCAATCGCTAAGTCCGCGCTGGATACGAGTGGAGTGATTTGTTCATAGTCATTCTTGAAATCATAGGATGTCCCGTCAAATGCGCTGCCATAAACGATATCGTGATAGAGCATATCCCCACTCGCGGTGATGCGAGCAACTTGTTTATTCGTTGGTGGAGACTGAGGGTTATTTGGTGTAGTGGCAGCCTCTTGATTTTGTTCAGATGATGCCTTCGATGTTTGAACAGTCTCTATACTTTCTTGCGCAGAGGGACGCGTAAGGAAACCTGCTGTAATCGTAAATGCAGATAAAATACAAATCCCGTAAAACTCCATTCGTTTGATTTTGTCATTCTGTGAATTGCCTCTCATAAATCCCCCTCCAAAACCTGTAGTAATTGTATTATACTCCGAATTAATTCCTATTTAAATAGTAATTTTAGAAAATATGGAAATAAATAATTTAATCACAATACCCTCTAGAATTACTCGGTGGATAGCTATATAATTTAGTTGAAGGCAGTAGTTGATAGTTTTTTATAGGAAATCGTTATAGGAAGGGTGTAGGGTGATGGATAAATCAAATAGGTGTCTGCTAAAAATCTTCTGTTGTTTTACGGTTTTGATAATTTTATTGCTATTGCAGTTTAGATTCGCTAGTGTGTATGGTGAAACGGTAACCTCGATTCAGTCTAAGGACGAAATCCTTCATCTAGAAGAAGAAATTCTCAATATGTCTCGCGATGGGGACGAACGTATAGAAAGTGTTGACTTTGACCATGCAGTCAAGATGTATTATGACGTTCCGCTGTTTAAAGAGGAAAAGATTCTAGATAGTGAAGAAATTGAACGTATCGTAACTAATAGTAACTATAAATGGGTGGTTCCGATAAAGAATCCTACAGTGGAGAAAGAGGCGAATCTTTATATAGGAGGCCCAGCCAATTCGTCTGAAATAGAGACCAAAGTGAAGCAGGGGTATTTGACAAAAGAAGAAGGAGAAAAACTGATTCAGTCACAAGGAAAATGGACGGTTGCCTATGTGAGTACTTATGAGAAGAATGCGCATTCAATTATAAAAGTGACTCAGGAAGTGATTGCCAGAGAGAATTTGAATGTTGAAAAGATTTTGTTTGTTGTGCCAAAAGGACTACAAGTTCCGGTGGTGCTTATAAAAGTCGATGGAGCTTATAAAGTATTGTTTCATGAATTTCCTTTAGTAGAAGGAGGTATCTCAACTGTAAAAGGTGAGCTATCTCTGGATCGGTTCTATCCATTTAACGAGGCTAAAGAAGTAGTGCGTGAGTTTGCTAAGGAACATCAATTAGGTTTGACAAGTGATGATGCGAGACCGAATGGCGTTGTCATCTCGTGGAGAGAGTATTCCGTTGCAATTATAGGTATAGCGATTGCTGGATTCGTCTTATATAAACTGTTTCGAAAAAAGAGAGCGCAACCAAATCGTGATAAACCTTAAGAAACTGTAACAAAACAACAAAGGGTGGAAAAAATAGATAAATTAGGGTATAATAAAAACGTTAAAAATAAATGCTGTAAGCATCAAGGAGGAACTAAAACATGAGTCGTTTAGTAAGCATGACTGAAATGTTACAAAAAGCTAAAGAAGGTAAATACGCTGTTGGTCAATTCAACATCAACAACTTAGAATGGACACAAGCAGTATTAACAGCAGCTCAAGAAGCTAACTCACCAATTATCTTAGGTGTATCTGAAGGCGCTGGTAAATACATGGGTGGACCAAAAGTTGTTTCAGCTATGGTAAATGCATTATTAGATGCAATGAACATCACTGTTCCAGTAGCATTACACTTAGACCACGGTTCTTCAGTAGAAGTATGTAAACAATACATCGACGCTGGATTCAGCTCAGTAATGTTTGACCACTCTCACTTCCCAATCGATGAAAACATCGAATTAACTAAAGAAGTTGTAGAATATGCACATCCAAAAGGAGTTTCAGTTGAAGCTGAAGTAGGTACTGTAGGTGGTACTGAAGATGGCGTAACTGGAGGAATCAACTACGCTGACTTAAACGAATGTGTACGTATGGTTAAAGAAGCTAAAATTGATGCATTAGCAGCAGCTTTAGGTTCAGTTCACGGAACTTACTCAGGCGAACCAGTTTTAGGTTTCGATGAAATGTTAGCAATCTCAGAAGCTACAGGTGCTCCATTAGTATTACACGGTGGATCAGGTATTCCGGAATACCAAATCAAAAAAGCAATCGAACGTGGACATGCTAAAATCAACGTTAACACTGAATTACAACAACAATGGACAGCAGCAGTTCGTGCTAAATTAAATGCAGACGCTGGTGTTTATGACCCACGTAAAATTATCAAACCTGGTTTCGATGCAATCGTTAAGATTACAAAAGAAACAATGGACATCTTCGGTTCAACAGGAAAAGCTTAATTATAACTGTTTAGAGGCAGGCGGTTTCGCCTGTCTCTTTTTAATTAGACCAATAAATATCCACTGGCTAAGCCGGTGGATATTTATTTGAGCAAAATAATACTATAAAAGAGCAAGATTATCATATGTGATAATTATCATATATGATAATTTTAAGGTGTGGAGGTGGGAGAGATGAAGCGCAAGTTTAAAATTGAAAGAGATATGGTAGATCAGCTAGATGAGTATTCATACGAAGAAAAAGTAAAGTATGCAGCCATATTAAAAATACTGCAAGAAGATGGATTAACAGAAGAGATGATTCAAAAATGGGGCCGATGGTATAAAGGGAAACACGGATTGCTAATTACCCTTTCCAAAAATGTTAAGGAGGAGATGGACGATGGGGACGTACCTAACTTCAAAACTTTGCAAGCTTTCATCAGAATATCCGACGTTTGAGTATGATTTAGAAAAGGAAATGATGATGCAGCGAGTTGCATTACAAATGACAAAGTTACAAACAGTGACAGGACTTTCTTTAGAAGATTTTGCAAAAGAAGTCGATCTTAAAGCATCAAATCTTTCGAGATTGCAGAGCGGAGACCATAATCCAACTATTCTTACTCTGTTGGATTTAGCTTATCGATGTGGATATGATGTAGAAGTGAAAGTAAAAAAGAAAAAACTGCCTAAGTAGCATTACAAAATTACAATTGTTCACAGAAAAAATCTCTTAGAGCATAGCAATTTAACTCCTAAATTTGTTTTTATAAGTGTAAGACTTATTAGATTATGAATAGAAATGAGGAGGAAAAATTATGACACATCATACATTTGTTGAGAAGAAACTGCATTTACGATTCAAAGGGAGTGACAGAAAAACAAAGAACCTGATTATTGCACGTCCTAAGGATAAATTGAAGAAGGATTCAGCTAATATAGCAATGGAGAGTATTATAGGAGCTAATCTTTTTGAAAAAGACGGAGTACAATTGTATGAAGGCCGAAGAGATGCTTATTATAAGACGCGGAGAGTGGATGTCTTTCTTTAACAACAATAAATAATCGAATAAATATCCACCGGCTAAGCCGGTGGATATTTATTTGTGGAGTAAGTTTCTTCTATATATAATGCACCGAAAAAAAGGTAGTATTTTCTCTTAAGAAAATTCTTGACGTGTTGAAGGAGAAATGCTATTCTATTAGAGGTGCTTTTATACCTGATTCCTGATAAGTAATCAAATCAGTCGTGCTGACTGGTAAGAAGGCCATTTTATGAGACAGTGATGTCTTTTAATTTTTAACAAAAAATGGTCCGCCCGGAAGTGTGGACCAAGAAGAACCCGTTAGGGAAGGAGGAAGAGCTTAATGCCAACTATTAACCAATTAGTCCGTAAACCTCGTAAATCAGCAGTTGAGAAATCAGCTTCTCCAGCGTTAGGTAAAGGCTATAACAGTTTCAAAAAATCACAAACGAATACAAACTCTCCACAAAAACGTGGTGTATGTACTCGTGTAGGTACTATGACACCTAAAAAACCTAACTCAGCGTTACGTAAATACGCCCGTGTACGTTTATCTAACTTAATCGAAGTAACTGCGTACATTCCAGGTATCGGTCACAACTTACAAGAACACAGCGTTGTATTAATCCGTGGTGGACGTGTAAAAGACTTACCAGGGGTACGTTACCATATCATTCGTGGTGCTTTAGACACTGCAGGAGTTAACAACCGTATGCAAGGTCGTTCTAAATACGGTACTAAACGTCCTAAAAAATAATTAAAAAAATAAAACACTCATTAAATGAAAGGAGGATTATAAATGCCTCGTAAAGGTCCTGTCGCAAAACGTGATGTTTTACCTGATCCAATTTATAATTCAAAATTAGTTACTCGTTTAATCAACCGTTTAATGGTAGATGGAAAACGTGGTAAAGCTGCAACAATCTTATATAACGCATTTGATATCGTTAAAGAAAAAACTGGAAACGATCCAATGGAAGTTTTCGAACAAGCAATGAAAAACATTATGCCTGTTCTTGAAGTTAAAGCTCGTCGTGTAGGGGGTTCTAACTACCAAGTTCCTGTGGAAGTTCGTCCAGACCGTCGTACTACATTAGGTTTACGTTGGTTAGTAAACTACTCACGTCTACGTGGTGAAGACACAATGGAAGTTCGTTTAGCTAAAGAAATTATGGATGCTGCGAACAACACTGGTGCTTCTGTTAAGAAACGTGAAGATACACATAAAATGGCTGAAGCGAACAAAGCGTTTGCTCACTATCGTTGGTAAGATTAAAAAGGTTTTTCAACCTTTTTGGTCTCACTTGTTGTTAGAAATATAGAAAGAGGTGTAGAACGAAGATGGCAAAAAGAGAATTCTCTCTTGAAAACACTCGTAATATTGGTATCATGGCCCACATCGATGCAGGTAAAACTACAACGACTGAGCGTGTACTTTATTACACTGGTAAAATCCACAAAATTGGTGAAACTCACGAAGGAGCTTCACAAATGGACTGGATGGAACAAGAACAAGAACGTGGTATCACTATTACATCAGCTGCTACAACAGCACAATGGAAAGGTCACCGTATCAACATCATCGACACTCCAGGGCACGTGGACTTCACAGTTGAAGTAGAACGTTCTCTACGTGTATTAGATGGTGCGGTAGCTGTACTTGATGCTCAATCTGGGGTAGAACCTCAAACAGAAACTGTATGGCGTCAAGCTACAACATACGGAGTTCCACGTATCGTATTTGCAAACAAAATGGATAAAATCGGTGCTGACTTCTTATATTCAGTACGTACAATCCACGAACGTTTACAAGCGAATGCACACCCAATTCAATTACCAATCGGAGCTGAAGACAACTTCACTGGTATCATTGACTTAATCAAAATGAAAGCTGAAATCTATACAAATGACTTAGGTACAGATATCCAAGAAACAGATATCCCTGAAGATTTACAAGATTTAGCTGAAGAATGGCGTGAAAAATTAGTGGAAGCAGTTGCTGAAACTGACGAAGCTTTAATGGAACGCTATTTAGAAGGTGAAGAAATTTCAGAAGCTGAATTAAAAGCAGCTATCCGTAAAGCTACATGTGCGGTAGAATTCTACCCAGTATTATGTGGTTCTGCCTTCAAAAACAAAGGGGTACAATTAATGTTAGATGCAGTAGTTGACTACTTACCATCTCCATTAGATGTTCCTTCAATTAAAGGGGTAGACCCTAACACAGACCAAGAAGTAGAACGTCATTCATCTGATGAAGAACCATTCTCAGCATTGGCCTTCAAAGTTATGACTGACCCATTCGTAGGTCGTTTAACATTCTTCCGTGTGTACTCTGGTACTTTACAATCAGGTTCATACGTTAAGAACTCAACGAAAGGTAAACGTGAACGTGTAGGACGTATCCTACAAATGCACGCGAACTCTCGTCAAGAAATTCCAGAAGTATTCTCAGGAGACATCGCTGCTGCAGTAGGTCTTAAAGATACAACTACAGGGGACACATTATGTGACGAAAAAGCTGAAGTTATCTTAGAATCAATGGAATTCCCTGATCCAGTTATCGAGGTTGCTATTGAACCTAAATCAAAAGCTGACCAAGATAAAATGGGTATTGCTTTACAAAAACTTGCAGAAGAAGATCCAACATTCCGTGCTTACACTAACCAAGAAACTGGTGAAACAGTTATCGCTGGTATGGGTGAGTTACACTTGGATATCATCGTTGACCGTATGCGTCGTGAGTTCAAAGTAGAAGCTAACGTAGGTGCTCCTCAAGTATCTTACCGTGAAACATTCCGTGCTTCTACACAAGCTGAAGGTAAATTCGTTCGTCAATCAGGTGGTAAAGGTCAATACGGTCACGTATGGATTGAATTTACTCCTAACGAAGAAGGTGCTGGATTCGAATTCGAAAACGCTATTGTCGGTGGGGTAGTTCCTCGTGAATACATCCCTGCAGTTGAAGCTGGATTGAAAGACGCTATGGAAAACGGGGTATTAGCTGGTTATCCATTAGTTGACATCAAAGCTAAACTTTACGATGGATCATACCATGATGTCGATTCATCTGAAACAGCATTCAAAGTTGCCGCTTCTATGGCATTGAAAGCTGCTGCTAAGAAAGCTCAACCTGCTATCTTAGAACCTATGATGGCTGTTGAAATTACAGTTCCTGAAGAATACTTCGGAGATGTAATGGGACACGTTAACGCTCGTCGTGGACGTGTTGAAGGTTCTGAAGTTCGTGGTAACGCACAAATCGTTAAAGGTATGATTCCTTTATCAGAAATGTTCGGTTACGCAACTACATTGCGTTCTGCAACACAAGGTCGTGGTACTTTCAGTATGACATTTGACCACTATGAAGATGTTCCTAAGAGCATTGCAGAAGAAATCATTAAGAAAAACGGCGGTAACGGAGAATAATCTCTAGCACTGCATCCTATCAAATGAACTGAATCGACTGGTTATGTCAGTCATAACCAGTTGATTTTTAAGAGAGTTCTTTGGTATAATTACAATCGGTAGATACTGTTATAGAATCTAACAAAACTCAATTATTAGGAGGAATCATTTAAATGGCAAAAGAAAAATTTGACCGTTCAAAACCACACGTTAACATTGGTACAATCGGCCACGTTGACCACGGTAAAACAACATTAACTGCTGCTATTACAACTGTATTAGCTAAGAAAGGTTTCGCGCAAGCTCAAGATTACGGTTCAATCGATAAAGCTCCAGAAGAACGCGAACGTGGTATCACAATCAACACAGCTCACGTTGAGTACGAAACTGACACTCGTCACTACGCTCACGTTGACTGCCCAGGACACGCGGACTACGTTAAAAACATGATCACTGGTGCTGCTCAAATGGACGGTGCTATCTTAGTAGTATCTGCAGCTGACGGCCCAATGCCACAAACACGTGAACACATCTTATTATCACGTCAAGTAGGTGTTCCTTACATCGTTGTATTCTTAAACAAAGTTGACATGGTTGACGATGAAGAATTATTAGAATTAGTAGAAATGGAAGTTCGTGACTTATTATCAGAATACGATTTCCCAGGCGATGACACTCCAGTTGTTGCAGGTTCTGCTTTACGCGCTTTAGAAGGCGACGCTTCATACGAAGAAAAAATCTTAGAATTAATGGCTGCTGTTGACGAATACATTCCAACTCCAGAACGTGACGTTGACAAACCATTCATGATGCCAGTCGAAGACGTGTTCTCAATCACAGGTCGTGGTACTGTTGCTACAGGTCGTGTTGAACGTGGACAAGTTCGTGTTGGTGACGAAGTTGAAATCGTTGGTATTTCAGAAGAAACTTCTAAAACAACTGTTACAGGTGTTGAAATGTTCCGTAAATTGTTAGACTATGCTGAAGCAGGGGATAACATTGGTACATTATTACGTGGTGTTACACGTGACAACATCGAACGTGGACAAGTTCTTGCTAAACCAGGAACAATCACTCCACATACTAAATTCAAAGCTGAAGTTTACGTATTAACTAAAGAAGAAGGTGGACGTCATACTCCATTCTTCACTAACTACCGTCCTCAATTCTACTTCCGTACAACAGACATCACTGGTGTTTGCTTGTTACCAGAAGGCGTTGAAATGGTAATGCCTGGTGACAACGTAACTATGGAAGTTGAATTAATTCACCCAGTTGCTATCGAAAACGGTACTAAATTCTCTATCCGTGAAGGTGGACGTACTGTAGGTGCTGGTTCAGTAGCTTCTATCGAAAAATAATTTTTCTTAAAATTGATTTTCAAGACTATCCAATTTTGGATAGTCTTTTTTTATTAAAATTTTTTAAATTAAAATGTCAGACAATTGAAAGCGAAAAACAAAAATAGTAGTGAAATGTCAAAAACGTTGATTTAACAACGTTTGTAAAGGGTTTAAAACAAAATGGAACACACGGGCGCGTGTGCATAAATAAATGTTGTTAAATCAACGGTTTTCGCTTGCAATCAAAAAGAGAATCTTGTATACTATTAAAAGTGCCGCAGAGAAATGTAAATTCTGAAGCAGCATACCCCCTCTTAAAATAAGAAGGGGAGCTATGAAACGAGAGGTTGCGACACGCCCGGACGCTTTGCCACGAAAGGGTCAAGTCGGAAATTCGCGTGGAGCTAGTCTTATGACAACATTAGACGAAGGAGGAAAGACAATGGCAAAACAAAAAATCCGTATCCGTTTGAAAGCTTACGAACACCGTGCGCTTGATCAATCAGCGGAAAAAATCGTAGAAACAGCAAAAAGAACTGGTGCTAGCGTAGCTGGTCCAATTCCATTGCCAACAGAAAGATCGCTTTACACAGTTATTCGTGCGACTCACAAATATAAAGATTCTCGCGAACAATTTGAAATGCGTACACACAAGCGTTTGATCGACATCGTTAATCCAACGCCAAAAACTGTTGATGCCTTAATGAAGCTTGATTTACCAAGCGGCGTTGACATCGAAATCAAATTATAATAAATAGAAAAATGGAGGTGTAACCATGACCAAAGGAATCTTAGGCAAAAAAGTAGGGATGACTCAATACTTTACAGAAGCAGGTGAACTTATTCCTGTAACAGTAGTTGAAGTAACTCCAAACGTTGTTCTTCAATTAAAAACAATCGAAAACGACGGTTACGAAGCTGTTCAATTAGGTTTCGACGACTTACGTGAAGTTTTATCAAATCGCCCTGCTAAAGGTCATGTAGCAAAAGCAAATGCTACTCCTAAGCGCTTCATTCGTGAATTCAAAAACGTTGAAGGCTTGGAAGTTGGTGCTGAAATCACAGTTGAAACATTCGCAGCTGGAGACGTTGTTGACGTAACTGGTACTTCTAAAGGTAAAGGTTTCCAAGGTGTTATCTA
>JABZYV010000003.1:0-68223 GCA_015264955.1 Streptococcus sp.
TCCACTTCCCGTAGTATCCGCACGACTTGTTCCAAGTCCCTTGCGTTACTCCGGTCCAGTGTTTCGTCCCTGAGCGTTCGCCCTCGTATCCTGGTTTTTATTTAGTGGCTTTTTTCTCTAAATAGTCACCGATTGCTTGGCAGGTGAAGACGATGATTAGCATGATAATTGTGGCTACCACGATTACGTCTCCTTGGAATCGGTTATAACCACGTGAGATAGCTACGTTACCGATACCGCCGGCACCAAACGCTCCGGCCATGGTTGTTAAACCAATTAAGCTGATAATTGTTAGTGAGCTTGCACGAATTAAGCTTGGCAAGCCTTCTTTTAAGTACACGCGGAAGATAATTTCTAGCGGTGTACATCCCATTGCTTCACTCGCTTCGATAACCCCTTTATCTACTTCGGTCAGCGCTAATTGCACTTGACGAGAGTAGAATGGAACGGTTGCGAATACTAGAGGAACGATAGCTCCTGGAATACCAATGGTTGTTCCTACGATTGCACGAGTCACTGGAATCAGTAACATGGCAAGGATGATAAATGGAATCGAACGGAATAAGTTCACCACTTTATCAAGTACCAAGTACAATCCTTTATTTTCAAGGATGTTCCCTTCACGTGTTACAACCAGTGTCACACCTAAGGCAATTCCTAAGATACCCGCGATTAAACCTGTTAACCCAACCATGATTAATGTATCAAAGGTTGCTTTTTGAATTTCCAACCATACTTTAGCATCGATGTTTGGGAACCAAGTTTTAAAATCAATAAAGGCTAATAAATTCATCTTAGGCACCTCCCTTTTCTTCTAAGACTTCTACTGAAACGCCTTGTCCTTTAATGTAAGAAAGTGCACTCTCGATGCTTGCTTGTTCACCAGATAGACCAACCAATAATGTTCCTACTGGAGTTTCTTGGATGATTTCTACGTTGGCGAATAAGATGTTCGCTGCTACTTGGAATTGTGTCGATAATTTCGTAATCAACGGTTCCCCTGTTGAAGCACCGACGAATGAAATTTTCACTAAGTAATCTCCATCCTTCAGATTCAATAACTGTTCGTGTGAGAGAACTGTTTCAATTCCTTGGTTGATATGAGTAGCTGTATCGATAAAGTCTTTCGTTAAGTTGCGTTGTGGATTTGTAAAGATATCAAGCACTGTTCCTTGCTCAATCACTTCACCATCTTCCATTACGGCAACCTTATTACAAATTTCTTTAACGACTTGCATCTCATGCGTGATAATCACAATCGTAATTCCTAATTGCTCGTTTACCTTCTTCAACAACTCTAAGATTGAGTAAGTTGTTTTAGGGTCAAGCGCACTTGTCGCTTCGTCACAGAGCAATACGTCTGGGTCGTTGGCTAACGCACGGGCAATCGCCACACGTTGTTTTTGTCCCCCAGATAGTTGGCTTGGATAGCTATTTGCTTTATCTTCAAGACCAACCAATTGTAAGAGAGAATCCACTTTCTCTTTAATCTCTTTCTTCGTTAACTTCACCAATTTTGGCTCCGCGGTTGGATCAACAGCTGTTTCTCCTTCTTCCACTAGCGGTTTCTTCGCTTTTTTCAGCGGGAAAGCCACATTGTCAAAGACGCTTAACGTATTCATTAAGTTGAAGTGTTGGAAAATCATCCCAATTTTCTTACGTGCGTCACGCAATTCATTTGGTTTCAATTTCAACAAATCTACGCCATTAACTTCTACATTTCCACTTGTAGGACGTTGAAGTAAGTTAATGGTACGAACTAGCGTACTTTTACCAGCACCACTATATCCGATAATTCCATAGATATCCCCGTCTTCCACATTGACAGAAACATTTCGAACGGCTTTTACGACTTTCTTACCTTGCGTAAAGGTCACGTCGATATTTTCTAATTTAATCATGTGTTCTCCTTTCTTTTGCTCAAACAAAAATCGTCCCCTCACTAACATGGATTAGCAAAAGGACGAGTCAAATTCTCGTGTTACCACCTTTGTTTATAGTATTCTCACAAATACTATCTCAGTCTGTTTCAATCAAAACAGAAAGCTGTATCGGGCTTACCCGTAATCATCTAATCATTCGACAATTAACACTCCGAGGCCATCTTCAAAGCTTCCACTAATGTCTCTTTTCACCAACCGAGACTCTCTACTGAAAAGTTCCACTTTTACTCTTCTCATCAACGTGTTTTATAAACATGTTAATAGGATACCAGCAAACCACCTTCTAGTCAATTAACACTTTTTTATCACTAGTTATAACTAATAGTTATATCAAAATTAAACCTACTATATAATAGCTAATATTTCTCTACCTTTTTATTTTCTTGTACAATGAGGATGACAACCGCGAAAGGAGCTTACTTATGAAGCACGAATTAATTCCTTATAAAACAATGCCGACTTGGACGGCAGAAACATTACCAGAGCCATTTAGAAAAATGCATAATACAAAAGTGGGGACTTGGGCACACCTTACGATTTTAGAAGGAGCTCTTACTTTTTATGAGCTAGATGAAGAAGGAAATGTTTTAGCGGAGCATCTCTTTACAAAAGATTCTGAGATTCCATTCGTCGAACCTCAAGCATGGCACCGCGTTTCTCCAGCAAGTGATGACTTGAAATGTTATCTGACTTTCTATTGCACTCCTGAAGATTATTTTTCGAAAAAATACGACCTCACGCGTACACACTCAGAAGTGATTGAGGCAACACCGAAGTTCCCTAAAGGAGAGGTGCTCGATCTTGGAAGTGGCGAAGGAAGAAATAGCTTATACTTGGCGAAGAAAGGCTTCGATGTGACTTCGCTCGATATCAACTCGATGAGTCTTGCGAAATTAGCACAGATTGCGGAAGCAGAAGGGCTTAATATCGATATTCAACCTTATAATATTGAGAGCGCGGATATTCCGGGCGGCCTTTACGATGTGATTATTTCAACAGTGGTCTTGATGTTCGTAGATCCATATACAATTCCTGATGTGATTGAAAATATGCAATCTCATACAGCACCTGGCGGGTTCAACCTCATCGTGGCGGCCATGTCGACAGAAGACGCGCCATGTCCAGTGAACTTTCCAAAAACATTTGCAAGTGGCGAATTGAAAGACTACTACGCTGGCTGGACATTGCATAAATATAATGAAGACTTTGGCCAACTGCATAAAACAGACGAGAACGGCAATCGTATTAAAATGAGATTTGTGACACTATTAGCCGAGAAATAAAATGGCTCATTAAAAAAGAAAAGAAAGGACATCAGCAAATTTGCTGATGTCCTTTTTGCTCACATCCTTGTGTAGTTGAGCTCACAATCGCAGAAATGGCGTGCGTTTCCTCAAACGTCCGCAGAACGTTTCACGTTCCTTCCGGCGTTCGAGTCCAACGTTCCATTTCTGAACGCGATTGCTCACATCCTGTAGTTGAACTCGAAAAGGCAGAAACGACGTCCACTTCGACAAATAGCAGCACGACTGCGAGCAGTCCCTTGCGTTATTTGTCTCCAGTGATTCGTTTCTTAACGCCTTTTCTCGTATCCTTTTATTTAATATACAGCGTGTCACCTTTTAATACAAATGTTGTATCTTCAGTGATGGTTTCACCTGTTAAGACTAAGACGTCTTTTCCATCTTTTGTTTCATCAACAACTCGATATTCGCCGTCTTTTTTAACAACTAGTACATTATATTTTAAGTTTTTTCCTTCTTCTGTAGTAGGGATTACAAGCGCTTCTGTTACCCCTGTTAATTCAACTGCTTTTGAGAAATCATTGTTTTTAACAATATAGAATTTACCATCTTTTTTGACGATATTATATCCTTCTCCGATTTCTTTATTCATTTCAGCATTCTTCAACTCTTCTGATTCAGTTGTTGAGTTTTTGTCTTTAACGCTATCCGCTGCTTGTTTAATTTTAGCAGCAGCTTCGTTTAATTTGTTTTGATTATCTTGCAAGGCTTGTTGCACCACTTGAGAATTTTTCACTTGCTCTTGCTGCGCTTTTTGGCGTTCCTGTTTTGCTTGAAAACGTTGGAAACGTAAAAATGCATACACTGCAATAATCACAATCGAGATAATCACGCTCAAAATACGACGTCCTTTATTTTCCACTTACATTCACTCCTATAATAAGATAAGCTTATTTTATCATAAACCCGCTTTGTTTCCTATCCTATAAGCACCAAAAAAGCACTTCGGCATTGCTACCAAAGTGCTCAATTTTATAAATGATCTGTTCCAGGCGTTTCGACCGTCTGTGCAGAAGTTGTTTCTGTTGGTGTAGGAGCTGGTGTGTAAGACTCAATTTTCGTTAAATCAACGGTTGCGGTCTTAGACCCGTCACTCCATGGAATTTCATAAGCTCTTCCAGAATAAACCCAATTTTGCTTCCCAGCTTCTTGGTCTTTTGCTGATTGGTCTAACTGTTCCTTCATCCATGCTGTAGCTTGGTCCAACGTCGCAAACTCTTGTCCCGTATTCCCTAACGGTTTCAAGCGTTGCGGTGGTGTTGCTACTGTTTCTGAACTTGAAGTAACTGTAGGAACTTCAGTTGGAGTTGCTTCTCTTGTCTGAGGACCATTTTCTGACTCTTCTCTTCTGCGCTCTTGGCTTGGAGTTGCCTGCGCAACATTTCCTTGAACGTTTCTTGCGTTCTTTTCTTCTTCAGTAACCACTTGTTTTTCTGTAGTTACAGATTCAGTTGTTGGAGCTTGAGTTGTCTCTTGCTTTTTCTCGGCGACTTCTTTCTTTTCAGTATTACTTGAAGGAGTTGACGAATTTGCTGGCGCACTTGTTTGTACTTCTACGACTTGAGTCACTTTTTGCATCGGACTCATCGCTTGTGAAATACCGTAAACACCTGCTAGCATCGCTAAAGATAGGCCAAGCGTAATTCCCAATTGACTCGCTAAACCTAATGATTTAAAACCTTCTTGTAATTTCACTAAAAATGCTTTCATCGTCCATCCCCTTTCTCCTTTTATTTTTATTCAAACTATTATACCATATTTTTTCATATTTGTTGAATGAAAAATATATATTATCACAAATTTAATTATTATTGCAACAGTATCTAGCAACTTTGTTTGTGAAAAGTTATTAACAAAAATTTCACAATTTATTTTACCTATTTTTATGCACTTACATTATATATGAAAATTGTTTCAATTGCCAGACAATTCCACTACAAAGGCTTGCCATGGAGAAAGTTTGTAAGCGTGTAAATCTGTAATCTCATCTTCTATATTAGCGACTAAAACCTTATTAAATCGGGCATCTACAGAGATTTCTTCCTCGGAATCAGATAAATTCACGACTGTCAACCATCTTTCTTCCCCAAGCGTGCGATAATATGCAAACACATTAGAATTAGTCTCAAGTAGTTCATAATCGCCCCAAACAACGATTGGATGGTCTTTTCTAAGTTGAATGAGTTTTCGATACGTATGGAATACAGAGTCTGGATTTTGGAGTTCCGCCTCTACGTTAATCTCTTTGTAATTTGGATTGAGAGCTAACCAAGGTGTCCCCGTCGTAAATCCACCATTTGCTTCGGCAGTCCACGGAATTGGTCTACGCGCATTGTCTCTGCCTTTTGCATTTAGAGACTCCATAATGGATTCAACGCTAAAACCTCTCGCGATACGATCGTGGTACATATTGATAGACTCAATATCATCCAACTCTTCAATGCTAGAAACTAGCGTATTCGTCAATCCAAGTTCTTCCCCTTGGTAAATATAAGGCGTTCCCTTCATCATATGTAATAAGATAGCGAATGCCTTGGCGCTGCGAACACGGTACTCTTTATCATTCCCCCACCGTGACACAATTCTTGGTAAATCATGGTTGTTCCAGAATAGTGAATTCCAACCTTCGTTTCCAAGTTCCGTTTGCCATTTTGAAAGAACCGCCTTTAATTCACTTACATCGAGTGGTTTAAGGTCCCATTTTTCTTTTCCTGGTTCATTGTCTAGGAGTGAATGTTCAAATTGGAAGACCATCGATAATTCATGACGCTCTGGGTTTGAATAGAGTTTTGCGATTTCTGGTGTCGCTCCCCATGTTTCCCCAACCGTCAATAAATCTTTATCTCCGAAAGTCTCCTTATTCATTTCTTGTAAATAATCATGCAATTTTGGACCATTTGACGTAATTCCTTCTAATGGAATTTTCCCAATTAAATCAATTACGTCCATACGGAATCCGCCAACGCCCTTATCAATCCAGAAATTCATCATGTCATACACTTCATGGCGCACTTTTTCATTTTCCCAGTTTAAATCAGGTTGTCTTTGACTAAATAAATGCAAGAAATATTGACCACTGGCTTCATCGTATTTCCATGCACTACCTAAAAAGACTGACTGTAATTCCGTCGGCACACCGCCATCTGCAGCAGGATCCGCCCACACGTAGTAATCATGATAGAAATTGTCTTTCCCTTTTCTTGACTCGATAAACCAATGATGTTCATCAGACGTATGATTCACAACGAGGTCCATAACAATCTTAATTCCGCGTTTATCGGCTTCGGCGATTAATTCTTCCATATCCGCCATCGTTCCGAACTCGTCCATGATATCTTCATAGTCCGAGATATCATAGCCATTATCATCATTTGGCGACTTGTATACTGGAGAGAGCCAAATCGCTCCAATTCCCAGCGTGTGTAAATAATCGAGCTTCTCGATAATCCCTCTTAAATCGCCAATTCCATCCCCGTTTGAATCTTTAAAACTACGTGGATAAATTTGATAAACGACAACTTCTTGCCACCAATGTTTTTCCATAACGCTCGCTCTTTTCTATATGAAGTTTATGCATCTCCATCATAGCCCTAAATCCGCATAAATACTATATGTTTTTCGAATACTATTCCATTAAATTTGTATGACAAAAGCCAATATAAAAAGGAGAAAAAGCAGAAATTCTGCTCTTTCTCCACTTCTTAAATAAACCCTGCAAAAATTTGTGCGCCAATAAGAGTAATCATTCCCGAAATTACAATGGATAAACCACTCATCGCACCTTCGACTTCCCCTAATTGCATGGCACGTGCTGTCCCAATCGCATGGGAAGACGTTCCAATCGCAATCCCTTTTGCGACCGGATGCGTAATTCCTGTTACTTTACAGATGATTTCACAGAACATATTTCCTAGAACCCCTGTCAGGATAATCACCGCTACAGTAATTGTCACATAGCCACCTGCCTCTTGAGACAAGCCCATTCCAATGGCAGTCGTAATGGATTTTGGCAATAAGGTTACGTATTCTTCGTGCGTTAATTGGAAAAGCATTGATAACACCCAAACCGTAAATAGACTCGTCAATACCCCTGCACTAATTCCTGCAAAGATGGCGCCTTTATGCTTTTTCAATTGTTCGATTTGTTGATACAACGGAATCGCTAAACAAACCGTTGCTGGCGTTAAGAGATAGCTTAAGCTATCCGCACTCGCATAATAGCTATCGTAGTCGATATTAAAGGCATTTAATACGATAATGACGAAAACAATCGCTACAAGTAGCGGATTGAAGATTGGCCATTTATAACGGTCACGTAAAAATACACCAATTTCAAAACCGATAATACTAATCACGAGCCCGATTGTTGCTGTATTAAGAACGAGTTGATTCACCATCTTGGGCTCCTTTCTCGAGGACGTATTGCGTTACTTTTCCCGAAACAATCATCACTACAAATGTCGTAATAATCGTGATGATAGATACTGGCACAATAATACGATGCAATTGATCCCACGATTCGATAATTCCAACGGCAGCCGGAATAAACATTAACGACATAATCTCGATTAAAAACGTCCCTGCTTGATACACTTTTTCAATTTTAACAACACCCGTCATTAATAAAGCCATCATTAAGACAAGTCCATAGATGCTTGCTGGAATTGGAAGAGGGATGTAATATTTCATGATTTCACCAATACAGGTCACAATCATAATCCAGCCAAACTGCTTAAAATATTTCATTAGATCTCCTTTAGTAAAAAAGCACTCTATTCAAGCCATGCTCGAATCGCGTGCAGGTCTCTTTCGTCTATAACATTCAGTCTGGAAAAGCTCTCTCTTCCAACTTGCCCTCATAGTATATTCAAATGTACGGAAAGTCAACTACAACCCTGTGAACATTTGTTACTTTTAGTGTTCTAAATCTGTCCTGTTTACGTGAATCACTTTTCGAAATTATCATTTATGATAATTATCAAATATGATAATTCCATATTTGGTAATTGCGGTTAAACAAAAAACACCCCGTCTAAGGCGAACCTTAAACGGGGCACTAAATTCAATATTAGTCTAAGTTTTTCATCGTTGGGAATAATAGGACGTTACGGATTGATTGGCTGTTTGTTAGTAACATAACTAAACGGTCAATTCCGATACCTACCCCACCTGTTGGAGATAAACCATATTCCAACGCTTGGATGAAGTCTTCATCATGCGGATGCGCTTCGTCGTTCCCAGCAGATTTTTCTTCTACTTGTTTCATGAAACGTTCACGTTGATCGATTGGGTCTGTTAACTCCGTGAAGCCATTTCCGTACTCTTTTGTACAGATGAAGCATTCGAAACGATCTGTGAAGCGTGGGTCTTCATCGTTTTTGCGGGCTAATGGAGATACTTCCACTGGATGTCCGTAGATGAATGTTGGTTGAATTAATGTTTCTTCAACGAATGTTTCGAAGAATTCGTTCACGACATGTCCGAATGTCATTGAATCTTCGACTTTCACGCCTTTTTCTTTCGCAATGGCGCGAGCCTCTTCGTCTGTCATATGTGGCCAGAAGTCAACACCTGTTACTTCTTTAATCGCATCGACCATATGAATTCTCTTCCATGGAGCTTTTAATTCTACTTCATATTCGCCATAAGGAACTAATGTTGTTCCTAATACTTTTTGGGCAACGTCTGAAATAATTCCTTCTGTTAAATCCATGACATCTTTGTAGTCTGTGTAAGCTGTATAGATTTCGATTGAAGTAAATTCAGGGTTGTGAGTTGTATCGATACCTTCGTTACGGAAAACACGTCCGATTTCGTATACACGTTCCATCCCACCTACTACTAAACGTTTTAAGTGTAACTCAGTAGCGATACGCATGTATAATTCCATATCTAACGCATTGTGGTGTGTAATAAATGGACGAGCATTTGCCCCACCCGCTAATGTGTGTAGTACTGGAGTTTCAACTTCTAAGTAATCACGTTCGTCTAAGTAACGACGGATTTCACGGATGATTTTACTACGTGTAACGAAACGGTCAAAGCTTTCGCGGTTACTGATTAAGTCTAAGTAACGTTGACGGTATTGTTGTTCTACGTTTGTTAATCCGTGATATTTATCAGGAAGTGGACGAAGCGCTTTTGTTAAATGAACGAATTGTTCTGCTTTAACAGATAACTCACCAGTGTTTGTAACCATGACAGTCCCTACAACACCAACGATGTCTCCTAAGTCTGCTTTTGTGAAGACTTCGTAAGCATCATCTCCAACAGCATCTTTACGTACGTAAATTTGGATTTGGCCTTTGCCGTCTTGGATGTGGGCAAAACCAGCTTTCCCTTTTCCACGTTTTGTCATCATACGTCCAGCAATTTGAACAGTTACAGGCTCTTGCTCAGCAAGTGATTCCTTTGTAGCTCCTTCAAATTGTTTGTGGATTTCTTCAGTTGTATTTTTTTGTTTGAAGCCAGTACCGAAAGGATCGATTCCTTTTTCGCGTAATTGACTCATTTTTTCACGACGAACTTGTAATTGGTCATTTAATGTTTCTTGTGTTTCTACTTCGAAAGACACGTTTGTTCCTCCTTTGAACGCTGCTTGTTCTTCATAACTCTCCTTATTGTACCAAAAGAAGAGGCTTTATTGAAAGTATTTCAAGGCTTTTTGCTTAAATTTCTGCCAAGCGTTGTTTTTGACGTTCTTCTCGTTCTAAATGTTCGACCACGAATTGGTCTAATAACGCTTCTACTGTTTGTAAATTCTCAGCTTCATTAATGGCTACTTTTGTTTTAGAGGCACGTGGCACTCCTTTTAAGTAATAACCTGCTAATTTACGGAATTCTTTTGTTGCAACTACTTCACCTTTAAGGTTGGCAAGTCGTTGTAAGTGTAATTTCGCAATTTCAATTTTCTCTGGAACGGTATTTTCAGGAAGCAATTCGCCTGTTTCTAAATAATGAACCGTTTGACGAATCATCCATGGGTTTGCTAAGGCTGCACGCCCAATCATAACACCATCCACTCCTGCAATGTCAATCATGCGTTTGGCATCTTCTGGAGAGCGAACGTCCCCATTCCCGATTAAAGGAATGCGCGTTAAGTTCTTCTTCACTTCACCAAGGATTTCCCAGTCGGCTTTCCCGTCATACATTTGAACACGAGTACGGCCATGCATCGCAACGGCGCTCGCACCGGCACGTTCTGCAGCGAGGGCATTCTCCACCGCATATAAATGCTCGTGATCCCACCCTGTACGCATCTTCACGGTTACAGGCTTATCGACTGCGTCTACAACCGCCGCAACCATCTCGTATACTTTATTTGGGTCAAGTAGCCATTTCGCTCCGGCTTCTGCCTTAATCACTTTGTTTACAGGGCATCCCATATTGATATCGATGATGGCAGCCTCTGTATTTTCAGCTACGTATTTGGCCGCTTCGACTAAAGTATCTTTATTTCCGCCCATGATTTGAACGCTTAGTGGATACTCGTTTGGCTCGATATGAAGCATGCTTAATGTTTTCTCATTACGAAATTGAATCCCTTTGTCACTGATCATTTCGCAAACCACTAAACCGGCACCGAATTCTTTTACGGTAACACGGAAAGCTGAGTTTGAAATCCCAGCCATCGGGGCCACCACTACGCTATTGTCAATTTGAATATCTCCAATTTTGAAACTCATCTTAATCTCCTTTTTCAATCGTCTATCAAGTGAACGGCTTTCTCTAACTCAATCGAAAAGCACGAGCTGCATCACCAATAGTGAGTGCGACTCGTGCGCTAAGTTCACTTATTTCTTGCCGGATTATTGTACCATAACCCGCGCCTTCTTGCATTTGATTCCCCTTAATAAAAGAGTCTCATTGAAAGCAGCCAGAACATAATGAGGAATCCACCTGTTAAGAACAACTGCCATCCCGTTTCTTTCAGTGTTTTTAGTTCAAATGAAATCCAACTAAACAATGAGAAACTGAGAAGGAACCCCACTGCCGCCACTGCTATAATAGACAGCATCGCAAGGAGTAGTTGTTCCCCTGCTAAGAAAAAGTTGTACGTTCCTAACATCGCCACAAAGAAAAGGGCCCACGAAATCCACATCAAGACCGTAGCGACCTTATGCATTTTTACTAATCCTGGTTGTTTTTCAAAACATCGTGTTTCCATTAACATAATCCTCCTAAACCTTTTTTATCAATATCTAATGACTCCAGTGAAGAGCAATAACAAAAAGGTGAGCCAAGCGCCTGTAAGTAGTAGTTGCCACCAATTGTTTTTGAACGATTTTTCTTCGAGTGCAATGAAAACATACATCATGAAACTGATAAACGTCATAATCATGAGAATCGGCATGATGAAGATGGCAATTAACAGTCCGCCTGGGACGCCACGGCTGGTCATGAAAATCCATTGCGGCACTAACCCAAGCCACATCAATACTTCAGCGATACTTTTTGCTTTCTCTAGTTTCATTAAAAACCTCCAACCATTATCGAATATTTTGTTTCTGAATTTGTTTGGCAAGCGATCTTGGCGCAAGCGATAATAAGCAAATGCAAATCCCAAATAGGAACACCACCAAACCAATCACTTCAATAATACTATTGAACTGCGAAAACACTCCAATCATGAGCGCCAATATGATGGCAGAAAAACCAACTTTGCGAACAGCCTTTGCGGTTGTTCTGTAATAGTCTTCAATCGTTTCAGGAGTAGCCGATGTATATTGCAACTTCACAAGTTCCTGATGCGTTTTTCTCCAATAATTCATCCCCATCCAGAAGATTCCGCCGATGGTCATCGCTGAAAATAGCACTAAAATAGCTGCACCTATTTCGTCCATATTTTCAATAGTTTTTACAGATGAATCCATCTCTTCAAACGTCACCAGTGTAACCGCCGAACAAATAAATGAGATAAGGGTAAACCACCCTGCTTTGTTTGACACTTTTCGTTCCATACGACCCTCCTATGTTAGATTCAGTATAAACAAAAATGAGCCGAGACCATAGCCTCGGCTCATTTATTTTAACAATTCTTTATTAATCTAAAATAGTAAATTTCTCGATAAACAACGGACTCACTGAGCGGTTTTCGTGAATACGACGAATCGCTTCCGCCATTAATTGGTCAACGCTGATTTGAACAATCTTACCACCTGTTTTTTCTTCAGGAACTTCGATTGAGTCTGTTACAACTACTTCTTTAATCACTGAGTCGTTAATACGGTCTAATGCTGGACCAGATAATACAGCGTGCGTACAGCAAGCGTACACTTCTTCAGCACCTGCATCTTTAATTGCTTGTGCAGCAAGAGTGATTGTTCCAGCTGTATCAATCATGTCATCGATTAATACGGCAACTTTTCCTTTTACTTCACCGATGATATTCATGACTTCTGCCACGTTCGCTTTTGGACGACGTTTATCAACAATCGCGATTGGTGCATGTAAGAACTCAGCCATTTTACGAGCACGAGTTACCCCACCGTGGTCAGGAGATACAACAACGATATCTTTATCTTTGAAGTTGTTTTCTAAGAAGTGGTTCGCAAGAAGTGGAGCTCCTAATAAGTGGTCCACTGGAATGTCGAAGAACCCTTGAATTTGGGCAGCGTGTAAATCGAGTGTTAACACACGGTCTGCACCGGCTTGAGTAATCATGTTTGCAACTAATTTTGCTGTGATTGGTTCACGAGATTGTGCTTTACGGTCTTGACGAGCGTATCCATAGTAAGGAATAACAATGTTAATTGTTTTTGCACTCGCACGGCGTAAAGCGTCCACCATGATTAATAACTCCATTAAGTTATCATTTACTGGATAAGAAGTTGATTGAACGATATACACATGGCAACCACGTACACTTTCATCGATGTTGATTTTAATCTCGCCATCGCTGAACTGAGTGACAGATACCTGACCAAGTTCTAAACCAATTTCCTCTGCAATCTTTGCCGCTAAAGGACGATTTGAGCTTAAAGCGAATATTTTTAAATTAGGATCGGAATAATGTTCCACAATGATAACCCCCGAAGTTTATTTTATAGTACTATCATACCGTTTTTTATTTGATTTTTGAATAATTTTGCTAAAAAATTTTGGAAAAATTTTTAGTCTTTTTGAGCAGATGGTAATTTTGAAGCGTAATCTTCTTTATTTACTTGACGGCTACGCGCAATCGCAAGCGCTCCTGCTGGTACATCTTCAGTAATCGTTGACCCAGCAGCGATAAATACATCATCACCCACTGTAACTGGCGCAACAATATTGGCATTACATCCGATAAACACATGGCTACCGATTGTCGCACGGTGTTTATTTTTACCATCGTAGTTTACAAACACAGTTCCACAACCAACATTAATATCTTCGCCAAGGTCCGCATCGCCGATGTATGTTAGGTGACCTACTTTTGTATCAGCCCCAAGTGTTGAGTTCTTCACTTCCACAAAGTTTCCTACGTGAACACGTTCGCCTAATACAGAATTTGGACGTAAGTGTGCAAATGGACCTGCATTGCTATCCAGTTTCATATGCGATTCTTCGATGTTCGCTGCTACAAGACGAACGCCGTCTTCTAAGATGCTGTCACGAACCACACTGTGCGCTCCGATGAAGCAGTTTGAACCGATGACTGTTTTGCCTTTTAAGACAACACCTGGTTCAATCACAGTGTCTGCCCCGATTTGAACCGTTGATTCGATATAAGTTGCTTCTGGGTCGATTAAAGTAACCCCATTACGCATATGTTCTTCGTTGATACGGTTACGCATATATTTTTCTGCTTTTGAAAGAGCCACGCGGTCATTGACACCCATACCTTCGTCAAAATCTTTCATTGGGTAAGCAGAAACCACTTCTCCACGTTTCTTCAAGATTTCTAATACGTCTGGTAAGTAGTACTCGCCTTGAGCGTTGTCATTACCAACTTCGTGTAAAGCGCTAAAGAGAGCTACGTTATCGAAGCAGTAAGTACCTGTGTTGATTTCTTTTACTTGTTGTTCTTCAGGAGTTGCGTCTTTTTGTTCTACGTTTTTTAGAACAGAACCGTCAGCGTCACGAATGACACGGCCGTATCCAGTTGGATCTTCGGCAATCGCTGTAAGGATTGTTGCTTTCGCGCCTGTACGTTCATGCTCTTCCATTAAAGCTGAAAGAGTTTCGCTTGTTAATAATGGAGTGTCTCCACAGATGACAATTGTTGTTCCTTCTTTTCCTTTTAGAAGAGATTCTGCTTGTAACACAGCATGGCCTGTTCCTAATTGTTCTGCTTGAACGGCATAAGAAACACGCTCTCCAAGGTGGTTTTGTACCATTTCGGCACCATGTCCAACAATCGCTACGATTTCAGTAGCTCCAGTTTTTTCAACTTGGTCCACAACGTGCTCTACCATTGGTTTTCCGCAAACGGGATGCATTACTTTGTAAAGGGAAGATTTCATACGAGTTCCTTTACCCGCAGCTAAAATAATTCCGAATTTTTGTTTCATAATAAGCTCCTTGCTCTTTGAATTTCTACCCTCTAATAGTATAGTAGAATGTTGTTTTTTTCAAGAAAACTCTGACTACAAAGAATCTTTTGCCCATAAAAAAAGGGTCCCAGCATGCTAGCCGGGAAACCCAGTTATCCAATAATGGTTTGAAGAATTGGGATGACAATAACGAATAGCACTGTACTTAAAGTCACGATATTCGTTGCGAATTCGACATCTCCATCCCCTTGGTTTGCTAAGATTGGCAATACCGCTAAGGCCGGTGTAGCAGACTGAATCATAAAGGTTTGATATTCTGCAGTTACCATACTAGGCGCCATTAATTTCAAAACTAGAAACATTAATACAGGCGCAACAATAAATCGACCTATTAGCGCTACAATACTATCCTTATCAAATCGAATCGTTTTGATTCCTGCTTTAGCTAACACGATTCCAATATATACGAGTGAAAGCGGGGTTGTTAACCCTCCGATATATCCCAATGTACTAGACACAAAACTTGGGAGTGGAATATTGATTACTAAAAATACTACAGAAACAATAAACCCAAGTAATGGAGCTGGAAGTAATCTCTTCCAATCAAAATGCGATTCTTGTTTTTTCTTTCCATCTTTACTATCACTTGTCATTAAAAAGACACCTAATGTCCAAGTGGAAATTGTATTCGTAATATAGTAAATCAAGAAATATGCCAAGGCATCATCCCCAAAAAGTGCGATATTTAGAGGTAACCCAATAAAAATCGTGTTTGCATTCACGAATGTATTAATGACAGTCCCTCTTCGCCCTGGAGCCACTTTAAAGGCTTTGACACTTAAGAAGGCAACGATATATCCAAGTGCAAAAGCTATAAACGTATAGATGAGTCCTCCAGACAAGCTAATCAATTTTTCTAGTGTTAAATATTTTAACACGGAAACAAAAATCGATACGGGCATTGCTACATTCATAATGAGTTTAGATAAATCATTACCAAAATCATTATGGAACAAACCTTTTACTTGTAAGAAGTATCCAAGCACAATTAGTGCAATAATTGGAACAATGGACTCAAGAGATGTTAAAAATAACATCTACATCGCCTCCTAATATTTTGGTGTCCATCTAAATTCACGAACTGCTTTTTCCATATCTTGTTCAGCAGCGCGCGCTAAGCCTTGTTCCTGTGCTTTTTTAGCGACTGCTGTTGCCACTTTCAATGATACTTCATTGACGTATTTGAACGGTGGTAATACAGGTGCCCCTGGTTTTGTAATATCAACGATACCATTTACAGCATGAGCCGCTGCACCAATCATTTCATCGGTTAATAGACTCGCCTCAGAAGCCAGCATTCCTAATCCAAGACCAGGATAAATCAACGCATTGTTTGCTTGACCAATGACGTAGTTTACTCCGTTAAACTCAACATCATCTGAAGGAATTCCTGTTGCAACAAACGCTTTTCCGTTAGACCATTCGATGATGTCTTTTGCTGATGCTTCTGCTAATTTTGTTGGGTTAGATAATGGGAAGATAACAGGACGTTCTGCATTTTCACACATCGCTTCTACAACTTCTTTTGTAAATGTATTCGGTTGAGTTGAAGTTCCCACTAAGATGGTTGGTTTTACAGTTTTCACTACTTCTAATAAATCTGTTAATTTATCTGCATTAGCAAAATCGCTACGTTTTTTCGCAAATGGACGTTGTTCAGGTGTTAAATCGTCCATATCATCGAATAACAATCCTTGTTTATCCACCATGAAGAAACGTTTATAGGCTTCTTCTTCGCTTAGACCGTCGACAACCATTTCACGAAGGACACGAGAAGCAATCCCTGCCCCTGCAGTACCACCACCGTAACATAAATACACTTGATCTGTTAGTTTTTCACCCGCAATATCCATTGAGGCAAACACCCCACCAAGAGTTACAATTCCTGTTCCTTGAATATCATCATTGAAGGTTGGAATTTGAGTTTTGTATTTGTTTAAAATATTGGCCGCGTTGCCACGTCCGAAGTCTTCCCAGTGTAAGTATAATTTAGGGAAAAGACGCTCTGCCGTTTCAACAAATTGGTCGATAAATGCATAGTAACGGTCCCCACGAACACGTTCATGACGGTTTCCTAAATAGTTAGGATCATCTAATAGATTTTGACGGTTTGTACCAGCATCAATCACTAAAGGAAGAACACTTGCTGGATCGATTCCAGCTGCGCCTGTATAGACCATTAATTTCCCTACAGAAATATCTACACCATTTGTACCCCAGTCACCAATTCCAAGAATCCCTTCCGCATCGGTTACGACGATCAAACGAATCTCACGGTCTCCTGCAGCATTTTTCAATGTTGTTTCAATATTTTCTGGATGATTGATATCTAAGTAAGCCGCATATTGAGGGTCCACAAAGAGTTCGCTGTAGTTTTCGATCGTGTCAGCAATTGTTGGATCGTACACGATTGGGTTGAATTCTTCTAAATGTTGTGAGAATAAGTAATAAAATAACGTACGATTTGTATTGAAGATTTCCATCAAGAAAAGACGTTTTTCAAGGTCACTACCTTTTTGGTGCATATGCGCATATGTTTGCGCTGCTTGTTCTTCTAACGTTTGAACGTAAGGTGGTAACAATCCTACCAATCCTAATTCTTGACGTTCTTCTTGTGTAAATGCTGTCCCTTTATTTTTAAAAGGATTATTTAAAATTTGGTGTCCACGCATGGTGATTCCTCCTATAAAATAGTCATCTGCAAAATGGCGTTTCATTGCCATTGATGCTTTGTTTAAGAGCATAAAAAAACGGAGACAGAAAAAGTTTATCACCAATAAACTCTACCTCCCCATCCTGTGCTCCCTATTGACATTTTAAAGATTAACTTTTAGCATAGTCAAATAGAGGACGTGTTATAATTTTTTTAAATATGAGGAGTCTTACTTATGAAACTTCAACAACTCAAATACTTTAATGCTCTATGCCGTTTAAAATCTTTTTCAAAAGTAGCTTCAACTTTCAAAGTCAGTCAACCTACTGTCAGCTACGCCATTAAATCATTAGAAGAAGATCTCGGTTTGCAGCTTATCCTACGGAACCAATCTCATACAGATGTGTCTCTTACTAAAGAAGGCGAACTTTTTAGAAAATATTCACTCAATGCCCTTCAACAACTGGACATGGGAATAACAGCTGTAAAGAACGCTCATGATGGACGTATTAAAATCGGGATTACCGCAGCTCTTTCGCGTTTCTTCGATTTAACAAAACATATTTCATCGCTAGAAGAAATTTTTGGAACTGAAATCGGCTTATTAGAAGATGGTTCGAAAGAAATCACAAAGAAAATTATTTCGAACAAATTAGATATCGCTTTATTCGGAACGAGTAAAGAAGTTTTTAGCAGCAACCTTGATTTGAAAAAAATCGCAACTTTCCCGTTTAAATTAGCCGTTCCGAAAAAACATCCACTATCAAAAGAGTCTCATGTTCATCTCTCGCAATTAGAGCATGAAAAATTTATCCTCTTTAATGAACACTTCATTCATAATGAAGTATTTTGGAAATTTATGAATTCATACGGAATCATCCCAAATATATTGGCCGAAGTTAGCGATATTCAAGGCTTCGAAAACTTTATCCAACAGAAAAACACTATCGGTCTTCTCGTCGATTTTTTAAAACTGGACGGTATTCAACTGATTGACCTGGACGAGCCAGAACCTGTCCAATTTTATTTATATTTAGCTAAACAAAAAAATGGAAAAGTTACAGATGAGGCGTTTAATGAGATGGAGTTGTATATAAAAAATCAAATGTACGCTTTAAAAAATTAATTCTAATAATCTACTTATTCACTTTAAAAGACAATAGATGCGAAAAGGAACATCTTTTATGAAGTGCACCCCAAAAGTTAGGCAGAAAATCTAACTTTTGGGGTGTTTTTATTATGAAATGAACTTATGAGGAGACCGTTTGAATCTAAGTAGAACCTAATGAATATAGCTTTCCTTTCGTACTTCCGTTAGAAGTCAGCAATCCCACTTTAACAAACAACGATAAGTAGCGTCGGACAGTTGCGGCACTTAACCCAGTGAGTTCTTGCGCCTGCTGATTACCGATATTGCCGTACTGCTCTAGATAAGCCTTTACTTGTTCAAAGACTTCTCGCTCTTTTGGTTTTAATGGTGGTAAGACGACATAATCGGCACTTTCTTCTTCGATACGGTCTTGTACTTTCACCTCTTCAAGAGTTTCCAAAATCACTTCGAGCATAAACTCAACAAAGACCGTTGCGTCATTTTCCTTGTTACTGATAGCAAGTGCATCATAGTATCCTTGCTGATGGGCATGAATCACAGACTCAATCGGAAGCCATTCAAATAGCGGATTCCACCGGCTTAAGATGAGGCTTTGCCACAATCGTCCCATACGACCATTCCCGTCTTCAAATGGATGAATGATTTCTAATTCAAAATGAACGAGACAAGATTTCACTAAATCGAGCAAATCACTGTTCTTAGCCCAGGTGAACAAGTCTTCTACAAGACCTGGAACAAACTGCGGGCGCGCTCCCACATGAACCACTCGCCCACTGGCATCATAAACGCCGACATCACTTAATCGAAACTGACCTGGATGCTTTATAAGCTCTTGCGTCAACAGTTCATGCGCTTTTAGGAAATCTTCTACACGATAGGGTTCCATTGAAAATACACGCTCGTACGCCTCATACGCATTTTGTACTTCATGAATATCCTTTGGCGGCCCCAAAACTCTTCGTCCTTCAATCACATCTGTTACTTGTTCTAACGTCAGACTATTATTTTCAATCGCTAGTGAGGATTGAATCGAGCGGATTCGATTTTCCTTACGCAATAAAAGCGGACGTTTCTCGATTGAATATTTTGTCAGGAGTTCCGCAATATTGTGCACTAGTCTCAAGATTTTCTCTGTTATCTGAAAATTAGGTTGCATCTTTCACACCTCTCTTTTGTCCTATTGTAATGCCACTTCTTTATAGAATCAAGCGAAAAATGAGCGGATTATAAGCGAAAAATAATCTCGTATCGAGGTTTTCTTTTCATTTATTTTTTAAAATGGAGTTTTTGCTATTGATTTATTGTATACACAGAACTATACTACTGTATATACAGTAAACAAAGGGAGAGTTTTATTCTGATGAAAAATGTTCGTTTTATGACACTAACCGCACTATTAACCGCGATTGCCATCTTCATTCCTATCGCGATGCCACTGAAATTGGTGATTCCACCTGCTTCGTATACACTCGGAAGCCACGTTGCGATTTTTATTGCGATGTTTATCAATCCATGGATGGCAATCTTCGTCGTCCTTGGGTCCTCATACGGCTTCTTTATTTCCGGGGCGTACCCACTCGTCATCGTTTTCCGCGCGCTATCCCATATTCTCTTTGCGACACTTGGAGCCTTTTTCCTACAGAAATATCCAAAGACGCTAGAAAATCGCAAAGCGTCATGGATTTTCAACTTCGTATTGGCTCTCATTCACGCAGTCGGCGAAGTACTAGCCTGCGTCCTCTTCTACTCCGTTTCAGGGACGGATCTTCAAAGCATGTTTTACGTCCTCTTCGTCCTAGTCGGATTTGGTACAGTGATTCACAGTATGGTAGACTATGAATTAGCACTAGCGGTGTATAAAGTTTTACAAAAAAGACGTTAAAAGAGGGACACTATGCCAAAAGAACGAAAAGTTGAATTACTAAAACTGCTGAAAAACGCGCCAAAGCCACTCAACGGCCAAAGCCTGGCGGAACATTTCCACGTAACACGACAAATTATCGTGCAAGATATCGCGCTTCTTCGCGCTGACGGGGCCACGATTCTATCGACTAACCGCGGATATGTCTACAAAGAGCAAGAGAGTTCGCCGTACGTTCATCGCCTCTTTAAGGTCAAACATGATACCAAGGCTATCGAAAGTGAACTACTAGCGATTGTCGATAATGGAGGTCGCGTCCAAAATATCCAAATCGACCATCCAGTTTACGGTGAAATCCAAACGCTCGTAAAACTGACCTGTCGCCGTGACGTTCAGCACTTCTTGGAGCAAATCCATCAAGCCGACTTCCGCCCACTGTCGTCTTTAACAGACGGTGTGCATTATCATCTTGTTGAGGCCGAAAACCAACAAGACCTCGACTATATCGAAGACGCCCTCGACAAATTAGGGTATTTAGTGAAGGAAGATTAACTGAAAAGGACCTAGCAATTATTTTTGCTAGGTCCTAATTTTTATTATAGATTATATTTTTCTTTTAATTGCAAGAGCGCCTCTTTCCCATCTAGCACACGACCTTCTTTAACGTCTTCGAGCGCTTCGTTTAGTAGACTTGCTTCTTCATATTGTCTTTCTGCTTCAAAATCTGTCATCGGAATATCCTTCATTTTTTATTCCTCCTTTTTATTGGTCTATTAATTGTACCATACCTTATCTAGAACTACACTTTTCCTCCGCAACAAAAAAGACCTGACATTTCTGCCAGGTCTTTGAAGCTTTGTCTAGTTTCGATTACGCTTCTTCTTTTCCTTTTTTGAGGAATAATGCTCCTAGTGCAAGGCTGAGGCTTGCTACAAAGAGTGCTGCACTCGCATCCGCAGTTCCTGTTGCTGGAAGTTCGTTAGAGGCAACAGTGGCTTGTGGAGCTGGATTAGCCATTGGTTTTTCTCCTGCTTGGACAGCAGCCACTTGTTCGCCAGGCATTAGGTTTGCCGGAGCACTTGGAGCAGCTGGTGTAGCTGGAGTGCTTGGAGTTGCTGGCGTTACTGGTGTAGCTGGAGTCGTTGGCGTTGCTGGCTCAGCAGTAGCAACTTCTCCTTTATACACAACCGCATAAATACTGAAGTGAGTTGTTCCGAAGACCACTTTGCCGCCTTCTTGTGTAAATGGAAGACTTTCGAGTGTCTTAGATGGCGTAATGTAGTACACCTTATCGACTTCTCCGCCCTCTTTTGCTGGCAAGCTTACTAATACAGATGCTTTTGGTTGAACGGAATGGCCGTCTTTATCCAACAAGCGGATATCGTACGCATCATAGTTTTTGCCTTGAAGTGTTTGGTCTGGCACTTTTTGTACCGATACGTGAGCCACTTGTTCCAAATCAGCCACCTTACCTGCGATTTTCACGCCTGTTGCAGTATCTTCTAACACGCGTTTCGCCACGTCTGTCGCAATCGGTGTTAGTGGCGTTGCTGGTTTTTCAGGTTCTTCTGGTTGAATTTCATCTTCTGTGACTTCTTTCGTGAAGGTTGATAATTCGTAGAACTCTGCAGGCCCACCGTCCCATGCGACTTTCACATCAAGGATACGAGGATTTTCTCCAGGAAGTGCGAATGTTTGGAAGCTTGATTTCACTTTACCGAGATCCTTCCATACCGATTCGCCAGCTTCGTTTAGCGTACGAACACTCACTTTCACGGTCGTACCAGTTGGCACATCCGCAATTAATCGAACATGGTTAGCCGCCGTGTCTTCTGACAAGTGGTATACGAGCTCGCCTTTATTTTCTGTTGTCGCATAGCTTGTTAGGACATTGCCGTCCGCCATACTCTTCTTCAAGTTATCATGATCTTCAGCGCCAGTTCCTGTCACCGTTGGGTTATTTTCTGGGTTGATAAATTCTCCATCGTTAATCACGATTTCGCTAAATCCAACAAAGCGTGCGTTGTATTCTGCAGTAAAGAGCACGCGCATGAATTTCGCCGTTACTGGAGTTTCAAGAACGCCTTCGATATAACGGTTGCCTGGGTTTGACGCATCATGAGTCCAGCCGTCTGTTAATGAGTCATCGTGAATTTCATTTTCCACGCCGTCCCCGACTGTCACAACATCCGTCCAGTTCTTGCCGTCTTCACTCACTTGAATCTTACCGTCACGTAAATAGTTGCGCTCAGCATCTTGGATATACGCGCGAATCTTCTTCACTTGGCGAGTTGTTCCGAGTTTCATCACGATTTCACCGTTTTTATGTTGGTAATCCGAGAATTCGACAAAATTATTCAAATCACCGTCGAATAATTGTCCTAAATTGTGCACGCGACGAACGTCATTGGCACCATAGTATTGGTGAATACCCATCGTTGTTGATTGGAGTTCGTTTGGATCCACTTCTTGTGTCTTCACGACTAATTTTCCTGCAGGAAGTGCTTGGTCTTTATCCGTCTTATTCACAATACGAACATAGCGCACCAACGCGTGTTCAGGAAGTCGGTCGGCACTCATCCATTCCACTTCGTTTGCAGAATATTCAAGCGTCAATCCTGTTTCTCCTGCATCTTTCAGCGCGATAGATTTCGCTTCATGAAGTCGGTCTAGTTTCAATCCAAGATATCCATTTGCTGGAAGGGTCGTTCCTTGTGGCAAGGTCATTTCATAGCTGCCACGGCTGTCTACGACTGGTGTTTCCTTCAAGCTGTCGACATTCGTTACTGTTAAATCGGTATTTGGAGTATCCACATCCACCGTGAATTCCCCAATTCTCCACCATTTGCTGAGGAGTTGCGTGTTACGAACACGAACAAATTGCGCCATGAATTCTTGAAGAATATCTGCCGTACGTTCGCCAGCTAGCGTTTGGAGTGTCGTCCATTGTTTACCGTCTGTTGAGTATTCGATGACCCCGGCTGCTAATTTATCACGTTCCCCTTGAACAAGGCGGACATGTTTCACTTTCTTAGCCCCACCAAGGTCCATTTGAACCCATGCATTTTCTGGAGTGACATTCGTTTGGTTCGCATGCGCCATCATGGATTCTGTCGCATCCTTGCCATCTTGCATTTGAAGAACGCTTGTTCCATATTTGTACACGATATTCGAGCTTAAGGTAATATTACCTCTAACTTTCTTACTACCGATTTCGAGCGGTCTATTTACCGCAATTTCACGCATCGCAAGCCATGCATTATCTTTCTTGGCTGTCGCACGCATGCGCACTGCTTGAGCCGTAATATCGAGGTCTTTGAATTCAAGCGTGCGTTCGCGACCTGTGTAAGTTGGAGTCGTGATAGCAACCCAATCGCCTTGCTCGTTTTGATATTCGACAACAGCATTGCCGAATGTATAGTTATCGGCCGTCTTCGTTCCTGTGGCAAATCCGAGCGTATGAATCTTGAGCGGTTTGTTGAAACGTAAGCCCACATAGTCATCTCGTTCGATAACAGTCGTTGTCTTCACGATGACATGTGTATCGAAATCGCCGTCTGTCACTTCTTCGAGACCACCTTCTGCCCCCGCGCGGTTTGTAATAAAGGTTGTCACGAGTTTATCCGGGTGAAGCATCGTTTGAATATGCGTTGCCAAGTATTCTTTCAAATTATTAATAAATGGACGAATATGTTGTACCCCAAATTCTGCACGTTCATAGTGGTCCACATAGAAGAACGCATAGCTAATCGATTGGTCGTAATGCTTCAATCCGGCATAGTAGTTATCCCAGACTTTGGCACTATTATTTTCCGCAAGCCCTTCTGTCGCTGTAAGTAGTGCTTCCAACGCATTCATTTGGTCCACGGTGTTATCTAACCAATAGTGGATTTGTTCGATGAGCTTCTTGTCCCCTTTTTCTTTTAGGAGAATCGCGTCAGCTTTCAATTGCGCGAAGACTTCTTTCAACTCTTTACGTTCCGCATCTAAGTTTTGACCCGCTTTGAGCTTGTTATAGAAGGCTGTTAATTTCGGAGCGAGTTCAATTGATTCTTCGAGTTTTGTAACCTGAGGCGGACGGTTTTGGTTGCGCATATGTTTTCCGAGTTCACGGAACGCTTTAGAGACGTCACTTTCTTTGAAATTACCGTTCACCACATAGTTAAACGCCATGTCGTTAATTTCTTCAGCTTGTTCGGCACTACGCCATTGTTTCCAACCGTATTGCGCCATATCGAAGAGCGCTACTTTAGACGCTTCAGATTGTTGCATTGGGTTAAGCATAATTCCTTTGGCAAGCGATAAATCCACATTTGGATGAAGGAATTTTTCACCGCCCCCAAGAATTAAGTGTTGTTTCGTATTGTCGTTACATGGCCAGTTAATCCAGAATTGAATTGGATTGTACTTCTTGCCACCTTCTGTTAAATTGCGTTTCAAGTTTGTAAGGAAGGTTTGATCCACGGCACCCCAAACTTTACCCCCAGTTAACGTTAAATGAACCGTTTCTGGAAGGTGTTCGTTGAGCGTGCGAAGTTCGTCTTCGGTTCCTTGTCCCATATACCATGCTGGAACGAAAATCATATCCTTGCGAAGTCCGCTATAAGTCTTTTGTTTTTCTGTTAACCAGTCTGTTAAATCATGCATTAAGCGATTGTAGCTGTTGTAGCCACCCACAGGCCATGCCGCATCATCGGCAAGCACCCCAAACTCACGCACCCCGGCATCGAGTAATTGCGTGAATTTTGCTTTAATCACATCTAAATCTTGTTTATATAAAGCATCCGTATCAAAGCGCATCTTGTTATGCATAAATGGATGGATGGTCCACACATAACGCGTCTTCGTTTCATTTCCGACACGCGCCAAGTCACGAATTTCAGCGAGTTTTTCATCTGGATAGAGTTCGCGCCATTTCGCATTGTGGTATGGATCGTCTTTGGGTGCAAAGTAATATTGCGTTAACTTCAATTCGCCGCCATAACGCATCAAATCTTCACGGTTTTGCTTCGTCCAAGGGTTCCCATAGTATCCTTCGATAAAGCCACGGTTCTTCACTTCTGCGTAGTCTTCCACTGTCACATCACGAAGAACTGGAGTTGGTGATTCACTGAGCATATGTTTCAATGTCGTAAGTCCAAAGAACACCGCATCGGTATCCTTTCCGACGATTGAAATCTTATTGTTTTTCACGCGCAACACATACGCGTCAATCTTGTTATATAAGTCAGGTGAGATATCTTGCACTTCTTTTTCGGCTAATGGAGACTCCCCATGTACTCCAAGGAAAATATTCGTTGCCCCTTCAGCTTCCTTCGTGCTCGTTGTATACGATACATTGTTCGCTTGAAGGACTTCTTTGGCACGATTCCGTGTATAAATATCGAGACTATCACTGAAGACAAGGTTCACAGTTCCCTCAAGAGCTGTTACGCCATCTCCATAAGTTACCTTTTGTGGCGTTGGGAATACGGTATATTCTTTTTTCGTCACTTCTTTTTTCGCAGCATCGATTTCTTCTTTCGTTGCCGGCTTATCCGCTTTGTATTGGTCGGACTTTTCTACCGTCCCATTGACTTCACGTGGTTTCGTTGTTTCTGTTGCTGTATTCGTCTCAGTTGTCGTTGCTTCCGTTGAAGTGGTTTCTTCAGTCGGTTTGACTTCCGTGGCTGCCGTCGTCGTTTCTGCTTCGGTTGGCTTTGCTTCCTCATGCGAGGTAGCTGCATCCTCAGCTGGCTTGTTGGCTTCGGCTTCTTTTTCTGCCTTCTCGATGGCTTTTAACACATCGTCTGGCAATTTATCCAGAGCCGGCGCCTCACTAATGGTCCCATTTCCTTCTGACGGCGTTTCGGCTTCCGTTGCGAGTGCAATCGGAGATGCAAAAAAAGTTGCTCCAATCATAACCGAAGCGACTCCTACCGAAAACTTGCGAATACTGTACTTACATCTTTTATCAAAAAATCTCTTACCCATAAGATTTTCGACTTCCTTTCGTTTTATTTTAGTAAGCGTTTGCAACAAAACGAAAAACAATCCCTAACCTTATTGTTTACCGCTTCTTATGCACCTTAAATATAGCAAAACCAACTGGTAGTTACAAGTTGAGTTTGTGAACAATTTAAGAAAAAACTCGTAAAAAAATGAACCGTAGACGACTTTCTCATCTACGGTTCCTGAACGCTTCATTTTTATTCTATTTTGTGCTTAAAAGCCACTGGTTGGCCCACTCCAAAACAGGTAACTCGCGGTTCGCCAAGAGTACGCCCCATGGTTTTGCAGCGCACTGCTTGTACTCTCTGGTAGCTTCTTCATATGTGAGTTTCAACTTCGATAACTCGAACTCCTCTAGTTCTTTTGGCGTCATCTCGGTTTTCCCGAAACTCGTCACGAGGCAGAGAAAATAGTGGTTCACATTATGACGGTGAATCTGATTGTAGTAGTCACTCACCGTGCCAATCTTGCACAGTACTTTCACGCTCGCGCCAAGCTCTTCCTTCAACTCCCGACGAATCGCCTCTTCAGGAGTCTCTCCTGTTTCCACGCCGCCACCAGCCGTTTCGATGAAGGCTCCATTGCCGAAAATATCATCTCTAACGACACGGACAAAGTAGAAAAATCCTTCCTCGTCCACCACGATTGCACGAGCAACGTGACGATCATGCGTAATCTCAGTCTTCTCCCACTGCGTATCTTCTAATGTTAATGCTAATTCCTTCACTGCTAAACTCTCTTTCTACAGTATTTCTCTACGTAAATATCATTAATAACACAAATAGTACGAGTAAGCCAGCGCCTAAGCTTAACGCAACCTTCCCAACACGAATCGCATCTGCATCCGTTTGACTCCCTACCTTCTTACGTGCTTCAAAATCATTGATAAGCCCAAACTTCTTTTTGAATACAATGAGATATCCAAAAACTGAAAATGTAATTCCTAGTGCGAGTAAGATTAATTTTAGAATTAGCATAGTTATCACCTCAGATTCTTACTAAAACCATCACGATTTCGACCTATTCACTATTATTATCTCTCCTACAAACTAAAAAAACAATTCTAAAACTTACATCCAATCCCTTCCTACCGCTCCTTTTAATATTATTTGGAACATGATAAAATAATAACAAATAACCATTTGGGAGGGTTTTATGAAAAAAAAAATCGTATTAGGTTCTGTGACACTCCTGTCTGCGTTAGTGCTAGCGGCTTGCGGTAACGGGGAAAAGAAAGCACCTGAAACAACTGTGGCGCCAACAACTGAAGTAACTACAACTGTAACAACTACAACCACGCCTACAACAACGGCTGAAACTGCTGAGACAAAAGAAGTATCTCTTGCTGATACTCAACGTGTGGGGCGTGAAGATGTTGGTTATTTCAACGTTCCTAAAGACTGGGTAGCATACAAAGACCCAAACGGTGGCCCTCAATTCCAATATGCTTCAAAAGATTCATACAACATGATTACGATCAATGGATATGACAAAGACCAATTACACGTGAATGCTGGAGAAACTTTTGGGGCAGAGTTACTAGCTAACCGTTTGTATGAAGGCTGGCAGTACAATCCTAAAGTCGAAAAAACACAAAAGGAAAAGACAAAATTTGCTGGCGAGGATGCTTTCCTTATTAAGATTCAATTGAAAGATGGCAAATACTTGTCCCAATGGGTTTTCCAAAGAGGCGAAAAAGTATATGACGTTTTACTGGAAGGAACAGAGGATACCGTCGCAACATTAAAACCTATTCTTGAACAATCTTGGGGCTTAGATTCAAAAACTCCAGGACAATAATCAAAACATCTGAACTAAATCAAGGAGAACAATCATGATGAAAAACAAAATTTTATTAGGTTCTGTAACGCTTCTATCTGCGTTAATAGTAGCGGCTTGCGGGAACGGTGAAAAGAAATCAACCGAAACAACGGCAGCGCCAACAACAGAAGTAACTACTGCTACACCAACTACGACAGCTCCAACAACAACTGCTAGCGCTTCTTCTGATGCAAAAGAAGTCTCACTTGGAGATACTCAACGTATCGGACGTGAAGATGTGGGCTATATCAATGTTCCTAAAGATTGGATAGTATTCAGCAGCTCAAAATATCCTGATTTATTCCGTTATTCTTCACCAGATAAATACAATATTTTATTACTCAAAAGTTTTAGTAAAGAGCAATTTAAACTTAACGATGGGGAACCCTGGGGAGCAAAAGCAGTTGCGAACCGCATGTATGTTAAATGGAAAGATGACAAACAACAGACTAGTTTAGATGCTGTAAAAACAAAATTTGCTGGAGAAGAAGCTTTCTTATTAAAAGTAACATTTACAGACGGAAAAACTCTATACGATTGGTTCTTCCTAAAAGGAGATCTCGTTTATCGAGTTGCAATTGAAGGGTCAGAAGAAACAATCAACTCATTAAGACCTATTTTACAAAATACATGGAGCTTAGATCCAAAATCTCCTAGACAATACTAAAAGAGACTGATTCGCACATTTTCACAGTTCGAGAAAAATTGGCTCTCTATTTAAATTTAATCTAAAGAATGTTAAAATAACCTTGTGACAACAACTTTTAAGGAGAACAATCATAATGAAAAACAAAATTTTATTAGGTTCTGTAACGCTTCTGTCTGCTTTAATGGTAGCGGCTTGCGGAAACGGAGAAAAGAAAGCAACGGAAACAACGGCAGCTCCAACTACAGAAGTAACGACAGCTGCATCAACTACAACAGCTCCAACAACTACTGCTGGCGCTTCTTCTGAAGCAAAAGAAGTTTCACTTGCAGATACTCAACGTATCGGACGTGAAGATACTGGTTATGTCAACGTTCCTAAAGACTGGGTAGAATTCAAATCTGCCAATGGTGGCCCTCAGTATCAATATGCTGCATTAGACGGATACAATATTGTGACATTAAACGTCTTCACTAAGGACAAATACCAACCTGGCGAAGGTGAAACATGGGGCGCAGAAATGGTTGCGAACCGTTTATATGGTACGTACCAAAAAAATCCTAGCATCGAAAAAATCCAAGGCGCTAAAACAAAAGTTTCCGGAATGGATGCTTTTCTAGTTCAAATTCTTACAAAAGATGGTAAATATTTCTTCATCTGGGTCTTCCAAAAAGACGACAAAGTATATTCAACAAGCTTTGAAGGAGACAAAAACACTCTTCAAAAAATGTTTGATTTGATTGAACAAACATGGGGCTTAGATCCAAAAACTCCTGGAAAATAATCAATCGTTAATTACTGAGACTAATCACCATGGTTAGTCTCTTTTTTATACTCTTTTTGGTATTATTTAAATTCCATCTCATTAATGGTAAAATAGACCTATAACAACTCTAAGGAGAACAATCATGATGAAAAACAAAATTTTATTAGGTTCTGTGACGCTTCTGTCTGCTTTAATGGTAGCGGCTTGCGGTAACGGAGAAAAGAAAGCAACGGAAACAACTGCAGCTCCAACAACAGAAGTAACTACAGCTACACCAACTACAACAGCACCGACAACTACTGCGGGCGCTTCTTCTGAAACAAAAGAAGTTTCACTTGCAGATACTAAACGTATCGGACGTGAAGATACTGGTTATGTCAATGTTCCTAAAGACTGGATAGAGTTCAAAGAAATCGAAGGAAACAACCCACAACAGTATCAATACACAGCAGATGGATACAATGTTGTAACATTAACTGGCTACTCTAAAGACCAAGTAAAACTTGGAAAAAATGACACCTGGGGTGCAGAATTGGTTGCGAACCGTTTATATACTACATACGAAAACAATTCTGAAATCGCTAAAATTCAAGGTGCGAAATCCAAAGTGATTGGAATTGATGCTTTTGTCATCCAATCTCTCACAAAAGATGGAAAATATTTCTTTACCTGGATCTTCCAAAAAGGTGATAAAGTATATACAGTAGCCTTTGACGGAGACAAAAGCACTCTTCAAAAAATGATTGACTTGATTGAACAATCATGGGGCTTAGACCCAAACACTCCTGGGAAATAATCACTAACATACTAAAAGAGACTGATTTGCATAATCAGTCTCTTTTCACATTTCGGCATAAATGATTCCACTATTTAAATTGAATCTAAAGAATGGTAAAATAATCTTGTGACCACAACTTTTAAGGAGAACAATCATCATGAAAAATAAAATTTTATTAAGCTCTGTGACGCTTCTATCTGCTTTAATGGTAGCCGCTTGCGGAAACGGAGAAAAGAAAGCAACAGAAACAACTGCAGCACCAACGACAGAGGCAACTACAGCTACACCAACGACAACAGCTCAAACAACTACTGCTGGAGCTTCTGCTACAACAAAAGAAATTTCTCTTGAAAATACTCAACGTGTCGGGGCTGATCATACTGGTTATATCAATGTGCCTAAAGATTGGAAAAAGAACAACGTATCTAAAGTACAATATTATTCACCAGACAAATACAATATTGTGACACTACACAGCTTCAATAAAGATCAAGTAAAACTCCAAAGTGGTGAAACATTTGGTGCCGAGTTAATCGCTAATCGTACGTACTCTAACATTAAAACCTCAAAGGAAGTTAAAGACATTAAAAGTTCAAAAACCAAATTCGCTGGCGAGGATGCTTTCTTCATTAAAGTTCTATTCACAGATGGTAAATACTACTACTGTTGGGTTTTCCAAAAAGGTGAAATAATATATGGCGTTCAAATCGAAGGTTCTGAGGAAATGCTAAACGCATTAAAACCTATTTTTGATCAATCATTTGGCTTAGATCCAAAAACTCCAGGGAAATAATCAATCGTTCATTACTGAGACTAATCCATGAGATTAGTCTCTTTTCTTATGCTCTATTGGCCCTCTTTTTTATCCAAAAAATTTCCTAGTTGATTTTTCATTCACGTGTGATATAATACAAGTATAATAAACCTATTAAGGAGAACATTTATCATGAAAAACAAAATTTTATTAGGTTCTGTAACGCTTCTATCCGCTTTAATGGTAGCGGCTTGCGGAAACGGAGAAAAGAAAACAGCGGAACCTGCTGCTGCACCAACAACTGAAGTAACTACAGCTGCACCAACGACAACTGCGCCAACAACTACTGCCAGCACTTCTTCTACAGAAAAAAAAGTATCATTTGAAGATACTCAACGTGTTGGCCGTGAAGAATCTGGTTATATTAACGTTCCTAAGGACTGGGCCACATACCAAGATAAACACACTGGTTCTCAATTCCAGTTTTCTTCACCAGATAAATACAATATTTTATCAATGAACGCGTACACTAAAGATTCCGTTAAACTAAAAGATGATGAGAAATTCGGTGCAGAATTACTTGCCAACCGTTTGTATAATAACTGGGAAAATAACAAACAAGTGAAACAACTACAGGGAGTAAAAGCTAAATTTGCTGGAGAGCAAGCTTTCTTAGTAAAAGTAGTATTTACGGACGGAAAATACATGTACGAATGGGTTTTCCAAAAAGGTGAAAAAGTATATGCAGTTGCCCTTGAAGGCACAGCAGATACAATCAATACTTTAAGAACTTTCTTTGAACAATCATTTGGCTTAGATCCAAACACTCCAGGAAAATAATGATTCACATACTAAAAGAGACTGATTCGCGTAATCAGTCTCTTTCTTTATCGTTACGCTCTTGTAGCCCACTCTTCTCGTAAAACTCCATACTTCATACTGTCATAATACTGTCCTTGATAATAGCGAACTTTACGAATTTGGCCTTCTTTTAGGAATCCTAATTTCTCAGCGACGGCCATCATCGCACCATTTCCACTCCAAGTCGTCATGCCAATATGTTCGAGCGCATCGGTTTCGTGGAAAATGGCATCCACCCACTTCGTTAGCGCAGTGGTCGCAATTCCTTGGCTCCATAATTGGTCGTCATAGATCACAATCCCGATTTCTAGCCATCGTGTTGCTTCGTCCACCCATGATTTTGAAACCATCCCAACAGGCTGACCGTCAACTACAATACATCTGCAATCTTCGCTCATTAAAAAGTCCGCAATCGGGCTTGCTCCAAAACTTTTCGCATCATCAAACTTGCGATAGTCATTAAAATACGGTGCGTTAAACTTCGTCCACGCTGGATGGTCTGTTGAAAAACCACTCTTCCAAATCGTTTCCAGAAAGTTTTTATTAAAAGGCAATAGTTGAACTTCGATTGTTTGCTTTAAGCTTTCCACTGATTCATTCCCCCTTCAACGTTTACTACATCAAACCCTTTTGTCTCTAAGAACTGGCAAGCACGCTCCGAACGCATGCCGCCTTGGCAAATCACATAATAGCGTTTAGACGCATCTAGCTGTTCATACCCCTTATCTAACGTACTAAGCGGCACATTCACAGCACCTTCGATATGTCCTGCTTCGAATTCATCCACTTCACGAACGTCTAGAATCGCGAGGTCCTCTTTTTGATGCAACGCTTTAAATGCTGCTGGTTCAATTCTTTCCATTTTCTTACTCCCTTTCTCCTACTTCATTTTCTCTCACTTCCTACTGTATCGTATTCCAGCGAAAAAACAAAGCGCCATGCACGAATTCATGCACGGCACTGTCATTATTTAATATTATGTTTGTTCATTTTTTGTTGGAAAATTCCAGTGATGATTTCACGCAATTCTTCGCGTTCTTTTTCAGGAAGTTCTCCTTCTTGTTTTGCGACTGCGTAAAGTTCAGGATTTTCTTTTGCGATGCATTGAACAGTTTTTGTTGTCGCATGGCCTCTGACTAAGAACGGAATTTTCTTAATCCATTCTTCTGGCACTAACGCTAAAATTTTCTTAGCCGCTTCTTTATCCGTCAACACCGCTGTGCTCAACCCTTTTTTAATTTGTTCTTGCTCTTTTTCTGTAAAATCTTTTAAATCCATCTTTTATCCCCTTTTCTAACTCTAATCTCTACTCTACTTATTATAATCAAATCGGATTACTTGTGCATCCACATCAACTTGAGCATGTACTCCAAAAGGAACAATACAGCGTGGTGTTGCATGTCCAACATTAATATTGTAAACAATAGAGACCTCTTTATCCTTTAATTCCTCTAACAGTACTGCTTTATATTCTTCATAATGAATTTCATTTTGAGGTTTACCCACCAACACACCAGAAACTACATCGAAGATTCCATACTGTTTTAAAGCTTGGATCATCTTTCGATACAACTCAACACTTGGTAGTTCTCCGCTCGTTTCCAGCAACAGAATTTTCCCACTCCAGTCTTCAAGAGTTGGAAATAGCTTATATTTCTGAGTAAGCTGTACAGAATCTGCATATAGTGAAGAATCGAAACAATCATACATTGATTCTAGGCACCCTCCTAGAATCGGCCCGCTAAACTGAGCATTTCCTTTTAATAATTCAAACCCTTGATTTGGAAAACTTGGCATCGAAACGCCTAATCCTTTTTCACTAAAATCTTCTCTCTCCTGATACCAAATCTCACTTGGGCGAATTTCTTTAATTCTTCCCGTTGTCAGTAATTCCTCAAAATACGATTTCGTATATGGGAGCATTTCCGTTGAAAGTTCACATACATCTGGTAAGAAAGCCTGTCCATAAAAGCTTTGAATGCCAACTTTATGTAACATTAAATGATTCATTGTTGTATCTGAAAAGCCTAAAAAATCTTCTGTTTAGCAACCTTTTTAAGCGCGTCCTGTTCAAATAAGTAAGGGAGTAGGCGATACGTATCATCCCCGCCAATCGCAGTTAAAATCATATCAATCGAGTCATCTTGAAATGCAGCTAGCAAGTCTTGCGCTCTACATTCTGGATGCTGCTTAATAAATTCAAGCCCTTTTAAAGCATGGGGTAAAAATTCAACTGCTACACCGTACTCTTCTAAACGTTTCTTTCCAAGATTGAGTTCATGCTGAATGAAGTTCTCTCCCATTATTCCGCTAGACAAACTAACGATACCAATCTTCTTTACTTTCATGTGTAATCCTCCTTAAGTGCGGATTAGTACTCTCTATAGAAACAGGATTCGGCTCACTACGTTAATGGTACCGCAGTGATTCCAAACCCTGTCTCTTTAAGTTTGCTATTAATACTACCATAGGTGCTGTTAGGATTCAATCCCACATCTTATCCTATTTTTACGTTCCCTAAAGGATTCCTACGACCTCTCCACATATTTTGCATTATCCATAATAAACGGCTTCGCTAGGCCTTCTCCGGTATAGTCTTGATATTTCGTTTCAAGATACTTGTAGACATCTTCTTTCGTCTTAAATTTAATCGTTTGGTATGGTTCCTCGAAGGTGAGTTTTTCAACAAAGAGGAACCCGTCTCCCGTTGGTACTAAGACTCCCACGTGGCCGATAAAGAGCGATTCTCCGTCCAAATTATCGTGAATCACGACTGAGAGCATACGCGCATTCTCGTCAAAAGTAAATTGCGACAAGAACTGTTCCATCTTCTTAGCATGCGTCTTCACGTCTGTTGTCGCTTCCGTTTCCACACGCGAGAACAAACGATTCAAGTCTTCTTTTTCATCCGCACTAAAGAGATGTCCCTTGTCAATCGCATCATTATCGATAAATAAGAGCTCGCTATCCGCAGCAATCTTCGGAATCGTAATCTTATTCTTCAACAACGCATACGTATTGATACGGCAGTTCGTTCCAACAAATTCGCCGTGTTTTGCAGTCCAGAGCGCGCTGATTTTTTCGACGTCATATTCCGTTTTTGTAAACGACGCAAAGTCCCCTTGCAAACCTGTCTCGCCGACAATCTCATTATAGTCATTCACGAACTCGAAGAACTTCTCCACACTTTCTTTATCTAAATATGCGGACAACAACGCCTTCACTTCTTCAACGCTTGAAGGATTGCTGATATTGGTATAGGTCGCAACCCATTGCGGTGCTTCCTGCGATTGTGCCGCTACGGTTGTCGTCTCTGGAGCTACCTGTGTCGTCGTTTCTTTTTGCGTCTTAGCGCATCCTGCTAAGCCAATCAGAACGGCTGCACAAAGTCCTAATTTTACTGTTTTCGAAATACTCTTCATTCTTTTCTCCCTCTCACTGTCGTTTTCTACGATTACCAAGCGATTCATCCTCAACTTTAAGTTCTCCACGGCATTTGTGGATATTCCCTCCATACTTCTTTTCCTAGAGGTAAGTCTTTGATTTCCCCGATAGACGGATCGAGCTCGTAGGCTTGTTTCAAGGTCACTAACATCAAGTCCTCAATGGTATGCTCCTCGTTGCATAGAAACTGCCACATGCCATCGTCCTCGTCGTGACTTACATATAGAATCGGTTGTTCTCCTCTTGCAATATGCTTGCACAGTATCGTTGCCGTATTTGAATCTTCACGAAATGGAAAACTCATAACCATCCTCCTAATCCTACTTGTATTGAGCAACCATTGAATGCGGTTTCAACTCTCTCACTTATAATCTATCCTATTCTCTAGAAAAATACAATAAAACCTCTGTGAAATTTAGGAAAACCATATAAAAAAAACGAGCACCCGAAGATGCCCGTTTCGTTTTAGAATAAATCAAAAATTAACTTGAAGTTTAAGATGGTTAGGATAACGGCTACCGTGTATCCGAGGAAGGTATTCCATTTGGCGTTGGTAAACTCGCCCATGAGTGATTTCTTCGAAGTGAAGTAAATCAATGGGAAAATTGAGAATGGTAACGCCACTGATAAGAATACTTGTGAGTACACCAAGAGTTGGTCCAATGTTTTTTCTTGCGAACCGAACAACATCGCTACGACGATTACCGGTAGTAAGGCGAATAAACGAGTCACAAGACGGATAATCCATTGTGGAAGTTTCATATGTAAGAAACCTTCCATCACGATTTGTCCTGTCAATGTTCCTGTGATGGTTGAGTTTTGACCACTTGCTAAAAGCGCCACGGCAAAGAGTGTCGATAATGTCGAACTTGCGACCGCACCGGCAATCTTCGAATCTTGCAACGCATTGTACATTTGCGAGAAGGCAGAGATTTCAGATGCGTGTCCGAAGAATAACGCTGCCCCTAAGATTAATAAGAGTGAGTTCACGACGAATGCTAAGCTCAACTGAATGTTTGAGTCCCATGTCATGAAACGAACCGCTTTACGCACGTTGTCTGGATCCGTGTAGTCCACTTTTCTCGTTTGTGATAGTGATGAATGCAAGTATAAGTTATGCGGCATTACGGTTGCCCCGATAATCCCTAGTGACAATGTTAAAATGCTATCGTGTCCAGGAGTTGTTGGTTCGAATAACTGCGCCGTTGGTAGGAATCCTGTGAAAATTCCTGAAATACTTGGTTCTGCTAACGCTACTAAATACACGAAAATTAAAAGGATTGTTAAAATCAACGTTGATACAATTGCTTCGATTTTCTTAAATCCAAGCTTCATAATTCCAAGAAGCAAGAATACGTCCAGAACCGTAATAAAGATGGCCACCATAATTGGAATTCCAAACAAGAGGTTCAAGGCAATGGCTGATCCAAGTACTTCCGCTAAGTCTGTCGCCATCAGTGCTAATTCGACGATCACCCATAAAATGTGACGAAGCCATTTTGGTGCGTGATGCGCTGTGGCTTGCGCTAAGTCCATACGCGTTACAATCCCAAGTTTTCCTGCCATTTGTTGCAACTGCATTGCGATTAATGACGAAATAAGGATTACGAAGAGCAATGTATATTTGTACGAAGCCCCTCCGACCACGCTAGTAATCCAGTTACCTGGGTCCATGTACCCTACTGCTACAAGCGCTCCTGGTCCTAAGAAGGCTTTTAGGTTTTGCCAGAAATTATTATTCTTTGGCGTCTCAATCGATTGGTTTACTTCTGAAAGTGATACTTTTTTATGAGTAGACATCATTTTCTCTCCTTTCTGTTGTAAATAATTTTCAATTTGTGTAAATAATCTGAAAACAAGTCGTGTCCAATAAAAAGCAGTACCTATTATAGCACTCACGCACTCATCGTGCAATGTGAGATGTTACTATAGGTACTGCTTTTTCAAATTATTTTAGGGAAACCTTAATCGGATACCGCTTCACAGCTTGAGGCAACTGCTCTAGCAACGCATCATTGGTTTTGCTTTTTCCCATGAAGAACATGGTCGTGGTTCCATCCTTTTGTTCAATGATGACGACATAACGGGCGCCTCCACCTTTTCGACCGCGCATGAAATCAATCGAAATCCGGCGAATAGATGATAGAGGAATACGACGCTTTTTGAAACAGAATGCCACATGAATGTAAAATGTTCCATTCGCGATATGAAAAGCTGCCATGAACGGACCTCCGCTTTGTTTTGCGGCTGTCCATCGGCGAACGAAAATGACAAGCACACATGTCGCAATAAACACATAACTCACTAGGAATACCAGCGGAATCCCAAATCTCGCTCCACTTTCTATTGTTGCCATTGTCGTTCCTCCTTTGCATCAACGATTCATTATGCCAATTTGTTTTTATATATTTTTGTCGCAATCCATACAATGACGATTGCCATAACTAAAATTCCAGTTTCAGCGATTCCAGCTCCCACGACATTTCGTTGATAGAGCGCTGCAAAGCAATCCGCCATCATATGTAGTAAAACGGCCCCGCATAAATACTTCTTATTTTCTGCGATGACACTGTAATACACGATGATGGTACAGCCAATATGAATCCCCATTGAACTGATTCTTTCGAGAACGGTCATCACAGCTGTTTCAACATTAAATTGTGCCGCCGCTTGAAAACTTTGCATGGCGAAGGCTGCATTCTTCTCAGTAACATGTAATGCAGTTAGCGTAGAATCGACACTTCCATTCTGAATCGATGTCGCAATCACTAAGTAAAGCAGAATTGATGGAAGAACAACTGTTAGAACTTCGATAGCTCCATGCCCAATTCCATACAAAACTGCATTTTCACGGGTGCGGTGTTTTTTCATAATGTATTTTAATACAATATAGCGACCACATTCCTCAAAAATCCCTGCCATCAACATTCCATATAACACGAATGCTACAGTATTTCCATTTAAAAACTGAGAAATAGGATTATCTGCCAGTAAAAAGAAATAATGGAAGACCGATTCAAGAATACGGGCAGAAACAATAAAGCCTAATGCCCCAGCAATGAAATAACTGATTTTCACTTGACCTTTATGACTTTTCATCCAATAAACGGTCGGTAAAATTCCTATTAAAAGAAGCAAAACAATCGTCACGATTAATGAAGGTATCGCCGTTGGTCCAAGAACGATTTGATTAAATCCACTCATGCTTGATCACCGTCCCAAATTTCAATACAGAATCCTTTATGGCCACACTCTGAGCAAGTTAAATTCCGAGTTGTTGGCGTATGCTTTGCAAAGAAAGCTTCTTTCTTTCCTGGTTTAAATTCTTGATGGCACTCAGGGCAAATATATTTAACGTGTTTATAGTAATAGTTACATACCCAAATAAGCCATACCGTTGCCAAAAGAGCCCATAGCGCAAATCCCCACCACATTCCTTTGAAAATCCAGAATGCAATCGACACCCACTGAAGTACTCCGACCACCAATCCTGTTGAAAGGATAATCCTGTAAAGTTTTTTGAGTTGTTTCTTACCTTTCATCACTACTGCTATGTCCGCGATAGATTCAATTGAGAAGGATTCTTTGTTTTGGACTGTCGACTGTAATTCACGCAATTTTTCCAATTGCTCTTGTTTCTCTTGAATTTCTTCCATCAATAAACTTTCCTGTTGTTCTATTAAAATCGAAATGACTTTTTCAGGATGTTCTTCTTCTAACAATTGAGAAATGGCATCGATGGGTACATCCACCTCTCGAAGAAAACAAATCACTTTTAGACGTTGAAGATCACTTTCAGTATATAATCTTCTACCTCCTTCAGAAAGTTCTGTCGGAATCAAGATACCTCTTTTGTCATAATACTGAACGGTTCGAACAGTCACATTGCAAAGTTTCGCAAGCTCACCTGTCGTGTATTTTGACATAGCTTTCACCTCCTTATTGCCTGCATATTACTACATGACGTAGCGTTACAAGCAATACCTGACGCTAGGGGATTTTTTATTTTTCTATTAAATACTATATTAAATGTTCATTTTATTTTTTTCCACCTCTTTTAAGTACGTTTTAGGTTCATGTTGCAAATTATAGTTAACCAAACGGAAAGGAGAAGCTCCCCAACCAGGCGAGCGGTGACAAACAATGAAAACAATCGTAATTATCCCTTCATATGAACCAGAGGAAAAATTAATTCCTTTAACGCAACAACTAATCGCCAAAGACTTAGAAGTAGTCGTTGTCGATAACGGCAGTGGGGAGAAATATCTTCCTATCTTCAACCAACTCACAGGGTCGACCGTTTTAACGCATCCTGAAAATAAAGGGAAAGGCGAAGGCCTAAAAACAGCTTATCGATACATTAAAGAAACATACGCAAACGAGGAAGTGGCTATCGTCACAGCGGACTCTGACGGACAACACAGTCCAGAAGACATCGTGCGCATCGCCACCAGGGCATCCCTTGATAAAGACAGCCTCGTACTCGGCGTTCGAAACTTCGACGGAACCCACGTCCCACTCAGGAGTCGTGTCGGAAACAAAATCACCTTGAAAATTTTCGAACTCACAAGTGGCACGAAAATTAGCGATACACAAACTGGTCTGCGTGGATTCTCAAGCGCCCATTTAGAAAAAATGCTTGAGATTTCAGGATCACGTTTCGAATACGAAATGAATGTGTTGATGGTTTGGGCAAAAGAAAAACGCCCATTCTGCGAGCTAGAAATTCAAACGATTTACGAGAACAAAAATGAGGGCTCACACTTTAATCCTCTTCGCGATTCATTCAGAATTTACAAAGAGATTTTCCAATTCGCCCTATCATCAATTCTCTCGTTTTTTCTAGACTACACCCTCTACGCCTTTCAAATCTTTATCGGCGTACCACTCGTGACCGCTAACGTGGTCGCAAGGGTGATTAGCGCAGGCTTCAATTTCTTCGTGAATAAGAAGTTCGTCTTTGCTAGCGACAAACCGTTTCTAAAAGAACTCGGCGGCTATATTTTACTCGCCAGCTTCTCATTAACGCTGAACACATTGATTTTAATGGGCCTCAGCTATGGTTTCGGCATCGGACCACTCGTTGGTAAAATCATCACCGAAATCGGGATGTTCTTCTTTAACTGGTTTGTACAGAAGAAAGTCATTTTCGGACAAGAGAAAGGTGTGCATTATGTCAAATAACAAAAAAGGAAAATCACTCAGAAAAATCTTAACGACCGCTTATACGGCAGTCCTCATCGGGGCTTCGGGAATGGTCGTGGCCGATACGCTCTTCATCTCAAAGAGCCTGGCAAAGTTCAGTAACGAAACGGCAGCGGCAACGAACACGGCCACAGGAACTAGCGCAAGCAGCACGGGAACGTCGGGGAACTCGAATAATTCAAGTAGTTCTACTAGCACTGGCACCTCTACAACTCCAACCGTAAGCACGGCGACGACCTACGAGGACGATACAAAATCCATCTCGATTGAGACGTACGAGCGAAACAACACGCAAATTCACGTCGCAACGGTGAAAATCAAAGGGAACGCCTCGATTAAGACCGCCTTGGCCGACGAAACATACGGTCGAAACGTAACCGCGAAGACTTCGACGACCGCAAAAAGCGTGAATGCGGTCTTTGCGATTAACGGTGACTACTACGGTGCTAGAGATGCTGGATATGTCGTTCGGAACGGACAACTGCTACGAAGTGAGAGTCAGAATGCTAGCCAAGAGGATTTAGTCATCTACAAAGACGGAAGCTTCGGCATCATCAAAGAAGGCGACATCACAGCGCAACAGTTAGTCGACAACGGCGCGATGCAAGTCTTGTCATTTGGCCCAGCGTTAATCGAAAACGGACAAGTCGCCGTAGATAGTTCAGATGAAGTTGGGAAAGCCATGGCGAGCAACCCACGTACAGCCATCGGAATCGTCGACGACAGCACTTATGTATTCGTAGTGTCAGACGGACGTACAAGCGAAAGTAAAGGCTTATCGTTGAAACAGTTAGCTGATTTTATGAAAGAATTGAACGTCACTACCGCCTATAACTTAGACGGTGGCGGATCATCATCGATGTACTTTAACGGACAAATCATTAACAAACCGACAACAAATGGTCGAAATATCGAAGAAAGAGAGGTGAGTGACATTGTCTACTTATAAAAAGAAAACAGGCCTGCCATTCTACACAGTCGCAACGGTGGTGACACTCGTCGTTGGAACGGTGTATGAATTCTTCAGCCACCAAGTCTACTCCCCATTCATGTACTTGCTGTTTATGATTCCACTCGTGCTTGGAGTGGTGCCAAATCTCATCGCAAAAATGACCGGGAAAACTTTCTTAGAATCAGAAGACGCACAAGCAGCCTACAAGATGGGTGTCCTCACCTTCATCTTCGGTAGCTTCCTCAAAGGAGTCTTCGACATCTACGGAACCAGCTCCGTCTACCCAACCCTCTACTTACCAGTAGGTGCGCTGCTGCTAGTTGCAGCACTTGGGTTAGAGATGTACTACAAGAAGGCAGTTGCTAAATAAAAAAACCGGAGCCCTTTACGGGGCTCCGGGTTGTTGTTGTTAATAGATAATGACTACGCAAAAATTAAAAATAAGCAACTTCTGCATCTCCATAATCAATAATATCCATTGTATTTAATGACATTTTCAAGCCAATTCCATGCTCCGATTCTCTAGGAGAACCAAATACTAGCCCAAAAATAAAATCTGGTTCGTCATCTTCTGATAACAAATGTATTCCAAGTAATTCTAAAGGTATTTTTTCGCCAAATTCGTTAAAAACTTTCTCTTCTGCTTTATAAAACCACACTCCTGATTTTTCTAACAGTTGATGTATTTTTGTTTGATAACTGTTTGGAAGATTCGTTGCGAATTCAGATATTTCTAAATCATCTGATACCTCTAACCATACTTTTCTGCTTGCTTCTGGAATCGTTACATATGTCCCGAAATTTTCATCTAAGACTATTTTAAACTCATTCATAGGTTTCTCCTTTAACTATTTCTTGGAATCATCTTTTCGGTCTTTCGCTAACGCTCCCCAACCTTCTGCAAATCGTGCATTAGTTACAACTTCTCCCGGATATTTTTCTTCTAGATATTGAAATATTTCATACGAATTAAGACCATCTTTTCCTATCTCCTCAAGCAGTGGACTACACAATATCACTTGTCCCCTTTTCAAAGAATGCTTTAAAAACATACCGTAAATTGGAATTTTCGTTAATATGTTATATGTTTTACGTTTCATCCCATAGCATCTCCTTTTTTCTATTCCTGAAAATAAACATCAATATCTTTCTCATTTTTTAAAATCTCTTCTTCAGGAACTCCTACGTATCTAGCTAGATTAATAGCGCCTTGAAATGCCATCTCATAATCTGGAGAAAATGCCATCTCTAAAAGTTTATAGTATTCTTTCATCTGTACATCTAATTCTCTAATATAATTTTGTAGTTTCTTATCAAGAAATGCATTATACTCTTGCAATTCCTTTAAGTATTGTTTGATTAATCTTTGTTCTTTTTTATTCAAATTATCTTTTGCCATTTGATAAAGGAAGGTTCCTGCAACATTTCCTATCACCGCTCCTAATATAGGGATTGGTATTACCACTTGACCGATTGTAGAAGATAATGCACTAACAGTTACTTCAATACTTAATAATTCTGCATTCCAAAGAAATTCTTCTTGGCTAATTTCTCCATTTCTATACTTGTTAGCTTCATTTGCAATTCCAAAAGATGCAGTACATAAAGCATTAGCAACTGCAGCAGGTGTCGCCGTATAATTTGTTAGAGCATAGATAGTTACACCTCGAGTTCCACCTTTCAGAGTCCCAACTCCACTTTCTTTTGCAATTTCTATCCAATCATCATTGGTAAATTCTTTTATAGCCTTCCCAGCTTTTTTCTTTTTATAGATTGCATTTACAAAAGTATATCCTCCTTCTATAACAGCAGCACCAGCAGCAGCCTGTGCACCTTCCTTTAAAGTAGGTTTACTTTTGTTATAAATCTCTTCTCTAATCGTTTTATCTGTGTTTTTAATTGCATTTTTTTCAGTTTCTATCGTTTTATTAATTTGACTTTTTTGAACATCTTTATACTCCAATTTTGAAGGTTCGATATCCTCTAACTTCACCTTACCTTCTTCAAAAAAACTATGCACAGCTTTCCATTGTTTTAAAGAAAACTCCCCAGTTTTAGTTGGCATTTTATTCGCTTGTTCTTCTGAGATTGAAAGTAAATATTTAATTTTTTCATATTGATCAGACGGTATTTGATATTTTCTATTCCCTTTGAGATAATCTGGATATTTCTCAAGGTGTTTTTTAATTGCCTGTATAGATAAGTTCCTGTGGTCATTATAAAATTTTTGTTGAATCTCTATACCATTGCGAGCCAAATCCGATGGCCCATTATCATTTATCCATTTACATGTTCCTTCTTTCCCCTGAACTAGATTTCGTGCATTTTCAATACCACATTCCGCTACCTCTGCGATAAATCCGTGCATCCCGTTTACTCCACCACGATTTCGTTCAATAATAACATCGTTTACCTGTTTTAGCGTTGAATTTAAAGAGTTTAAAGCTTCGCCTAAATTTAAATCTTGTTCTTGTAACCCTTGGAATAAACGATCTAATCGCATCTGATTTAAATAATTAATCCAAGCAGCGACAGCCTGATCTTCGGAACTTTTAAAAATTTTTTCGAACATGATTATTTAGACTCCTCTAATGTTTTTCCAAGTAACATAGATAGTGATTTTGCGTTATTTACTAAGGCCCCAAGTTGTTCCTTATCGTTTAAAGATAAAGTTGAATAATCTACATTAGTATATTTCAAGCAATTTTTCTTCTCCTTAACCAGCTTTTTATAAATTGAAGTAGTCTGATTTTTAATTTGCTCAATTTGTAATCTAATTTCTTGCAACCCTTCAGCAAACTGGTTAATTCGCTTAATTTCTTCTTTCTTTTCCCCTTGTATTTTAAGTTTCTTATTAAAGACAAGAAAACCGCCTACCAATACTCCGCCTGCAGCAACACCCCAACCGATTGGACCTGCTAAAGCTAACAATACTTGACCTGCAGCCATACCTGCTCCTCCACTCGCAAGTGCTCCTCCACCTAACCATGCTAAAGCTGCATTCGTCGCTGCAGCACCACTTAATGCAGAAATCGCTGTTCCTGTAGATGCTGTTCCAAATGTTGTAGCAATCCATAAAGCTGTAGTTGGCGCCAATCCGGCTACTGCACCACCGACTGCTACACCAATACCCATACCTTTTGCACCATTCTTTAGATTCTCTTTTTCCAAATTAGCAAAATCTATAGCACTTTGAAATTTAACTTTTTCAACTTTTATCTCTTCTAATGCGACATCAAACGACTTAGGTCTTTGAGCAATAGTATTAATTAATTCTTCAATTTCCGAGATAAGGGCAATAGAATTTTGTCTTTCTTCTAGGAGACCTTCTCCTGAAAGCATCATACTCTCATACTCTTTATCATAATTTTTTTGAGCGCGTTTTAATAAGTTATTGATTAATTCTTTTGGGTTCATAATTGCCCATTCTGTCTCTTCAATCATACTAGCAATTTTTTCTTGCTCTGAACTTAACGGAATCTTTTTACTCTTACAGAACTCTACATAGTCATAATAATTAGCTTTAACTTTATTAAATTTAGCTTTAGTAGTTTTAAAAAGAAGGTTATCTAAGACTCCCATTCCCTTCAAATCTTGAAAATAATCTTTATGCAACATCTGAAGCTCTTTAATATCCGGTTGGATTTCTTTCCACTTAATATTTGCTTGATATTTCCAATAGAATTTTGTTTTATAATTCACAATTGCAACTAAAATTAATATACTTAATACGGTTAATATGAATACTTTCATTTTTTATTCTCCCTATACTAACATTTATTTTTAGATAATAAACTTAGACTACTTATACATCCTTATTAGTTATTTTTATATTAAATAAATTGTTTTATTTTTTCTTACTTGTACTCTTTACTGCCTTAGCTAACCAACTACCAATTGCAGCACCTACAACGGGAACCCCTGCAAATGGGAAAGCTGCAAGCCCTGCAACAATTACTCCAATTTTCTTAGCATCCTTCATCCATGCTGTTGAAACATTTGCTCGAGTCGATGTCCCTGCTAGTATAGAAGGTGACATCATATTTGCTTTTTCTAACAAATAATCGTAATCCTTTTTGGAATAATTTTCAGGATGATCTACTAGCATATCTAAAAGAGTTCTTAGCATTTCAGTTTCTTCTGGGTGTTTAGCAATCTCAACATCTAGAACACTTCTCATTGCGATATACTGAGTTTTGGTCAATTTGTTTCTTCCGCTTTCAATATTATTTATCGTTTGACGAGTAACCCCAATTTGCTCTCCGAATTCTTCTGCGGTCCATCCCACTGTTCGTCTTATTAACAATAAATTATCTTGCATTCTTTGAATTTCTTCCATCTCAAGAGCCTCCTTATGACCATATAATATACCTTGACAAATATTTTGTCAAGGTATATTTCTTTGCAAACCAAAACCAGAGGTAGCTTGCATCTAATCTCTGGCTTTTATGTTTTATAGTTTTTCTTCTTTTTTTGACTGGCTCAACTTATTAGCCAAGTCCACTTCAAACGTAAAGATTTCCTGAAGACAAGAATCTAATTTAGCAAAAACGTCTTTTTTATCTAGTTTCTCTCCGAGTTGAACTTTTGAAGTCTTAAACGGAATTCTCCACTGCCAATCTTCTTTCCCTTTCTTGGCTGGATAATACTCGTTAATCTTGTCGCAAATCGATTTGAACTCAGGTGTGCTATTTCTTGAACTGATAGCCAGGTGAATATAAGATGTCTCCCCATTTCTATTGACCATTTCATAAAAATAATGATTATCGGTATTCCATCCACTTGGAGCGTTTGGAATATCCGGCAGAATAGCGCTCATTCCTTTCGTTGTAAATCGTGTAAATGTTCGATTACTTCGCTTCAAATCAGGTTGAATATTCTCTTTTGATTCTGCCCATTCTTTAAAAAGATCTGCGATTGCGGTTATTCGTCCATCATCAATATCATTCTTCTTTTCTGGTTCTTTAAGAAAGAATACTAAATCCATCGGATCTACTTTATACAACGCAAAAATTCTACGCAAAATGGACATTTTCAATGCGGTACTAGTGTTCTTTTCGATGAATAGATTCTCATCAATCTTCAACGCGCTACGTAAATCGTTCTCGTCGTTTGAAATATATGAAGATAAATCGGAATTTCCTTCTCTGCTATATGCAATAGGCATTAATACCGACTTATCTTTCTGATGCAAGAATTTAATGACATGTTCAAACATATCAATCCAGCTTGTTACGGGCTGCTCTATCGTTAAATAACTATATTTAACAATATCTCTACCTGTAATGTCATAATTCTCATCATCTAAAGTACAAGAATCAAACTCTCTCTCTACTGGTACGAAGTTCGATTCAGGATAAGTCCAGATTTCCATAGCAAGATCTACCATTTCTTTACTACGTTCTTCTAGCTCTTCCACCCCCCATGATTCTTTTGTGGCAATCTTTTGATTCATTCTTAAACCGCTAGTTTTATACCCGCCTTCTTTTGCATCACGCTTTTCAATAAAAGTCTTATTGCTCAAGTTTGGGTTATATCCAGTCAATGTAAGGTTGGCTAAACGATGTAACCAGATTTCATGGATTTCTTTCACATCATCACCTAACTCTTCAGCCCAAGCAGGAGTTAAATGTTGTGGCATAATGTGCTCGATTGTATACACATTATTATCCAAATGCGTATAAACATCTTTCGTTTCAACCGTTCCATAATTTTCGAATCGTTCAAATAAATAGCCCTTATATTTGCCTCGCATCAAATACACTGGTTTTTCAGCAAGCGCTAATCTAAACTCTTCATCGTTAGGGAAACGTCCGCTTTCTTTTTTCGAAAGCAAAGTAAAAATAAATTTCGAAACATATTCTTCTGCCGTATTATCATAGCGAATAATTTCCTTATTAAGCGTTAAGAAAATCTTATTTAATGCATTTGTTGGCACTTCACAGATATTTCTTCTGAACAAGTAATTCTCAGTAATCAGGAAGATTTTTAATACATCCTCATTCGTTAACTTCCCATCCTGATTCAGTTTGAATACTTCCATCAGAAACGGACGTGTTACTACAATCTCTAGTCGGTTCAGACGATATAAACAATCATCCAACTTTTTATCCCCTAATCCACTCTTGCCAGAAATTAATTTCTCGAAGAATCTTGCATAGTAAAGTAGATCTTCTAGAATTACATCAATCGGAAGCGAAATAGATTCTGTATAATTTTTAAAAGCCTTATAAACATTGTTAACTGTAGGAGTAATCTGCTGTTTGATACTTAAATAATCTCTTATGAAGCTACTTACGTCGTTCTTAGTGCATTTCTCAATCTTGCTCCAATACGTATCGTAGTATTTTGTCTGTTCCTGAGCTGGAAGAGTCATCAAAACATAGTTTCTAATCTTATCCCCTTCAGTTAGAGCTAATCCTGTTGAATTTAAACTTTCAAAAATTAGTTGTGCATTATCCCCTTGATCCAGAGTAATACTGATGATTTCGAGTTTTCCAATAGCTGCATATAAGTCTGTTACAGATACTTCTTCTTGAAGCAACAGATCGCGGAAAAATAGATAGTTTATCGTCAGGTTTGAACGATAATCATAATCTTCCTCGTCTCCAAACAATTTTTCAAGCGCTCTTCTATCGCTCTTTACTGGACGAAGTTTAATCTTATCGTCGTCATTAGCCCATGGAGAAATAAGAAAACGTTGGCTGATTTGTTCATCAAGCTTTCCTTCGCCCGTCTTTAATTTTCCCTGAGCAACCAGATTACGGATAGCTAATAGTAATAATGTGATGGTTGTCAGTCTCTGTTGTCCATCAATGATATGATATTCAATTTTACTTCCATTAGGAACTACCGCAGAAACGATACTACCAAAGAAATGGCTCTCTCTTCCGTCTGTCACTATCTTCTTTAAGTCGTCGTATAGCTGACGACAGTTTTCGTTTTTCCAATCATACTTTCTTTGATAAACCGGAATTACATAACGCTTATCCGCACCTTCCATAAAAGCGGTCATTTTAGCTTCTGAACCCTTCATTCAAAATCCTCCTAATATTTCTAACAATATGTTTATTTACTTTCTAAAAACTCTTTCCCCATCCTCACAACATACAACCTCTCATCTTCACCGTCCAACTGGCTAAGTAGCTCATGGGCTCGATTCGTATCTCCTTTAATAGCAGCATTCAACGCCTTGTAGTAGATGATTTCTAGCTGTGGGTACTTGTATTCGTTCGTTAAGGTTTCGAAGTAGTCGTTGCTCTCGTGCGCGATGGTTAAGTCATAGAGAGCCACACTCATCTTTTGCGTCTTTTCGGCCAGCGTAGGGTCTGTTATCGTCAGTTCACCAATCATCTCCTCCAGCTCTTCTCGGCTTAGCTCCGGCTGGCTCAACACGACTGAACGGATTAAAAAGCTTTGCAAGACGTTTCGGTATTGTGGTGGAAGTCCGTCCCGACTCAAGATTTCTTTGGCCTTTCGAATCGCCGTCTCGAAGTCCCCTGTCATGTACGCCAAGGACACTTCCGACGTTGCCGCGTCTAATCGGAGGACCGCTCTTTTGGCATCTTTATTCGTCTCGATATATTGTTCCCACGATGCAAAATCCAAATCCACATGCAGTAATTTCGCCACGGTGGTTAAATACCATTTATTAATCAAATAGATAGCAAGGGCTAACCCAGCGACAATCACAAGGATGCCTCCTGTTCGCATCGGAATGTCACTGACTGCGAACGTGACACAAATAATGAGGAGCATTGTCAAAATCCCCGCGCCTCTCGTATAGAGCGTATATTTTTTTCGTACTGCTTGATAATCCATATCGTTCCTCCAAAGTCGCAACTCGTATATGATTGCGGTTACATAATTATTTATGTCTTTAATCAAAAATGACTGTCTTAGCCCATTATCTCATGTTCTCTATTCAGCTTCAATGACTTATGAAAGAATATTTGATAACAAGTTTGAATATTTATTCTCATAATACTTACTAGAAACAAAAAGACCGGGGCCTTTTACAGGGCTCCGGCTTAGTTAGTTTGGAAAATAATCTATTCTAACCCTATTTCAATGTGTTTTATTCCAGATTTCCAAAGGGGTAATTCTTTTATTAAATATTGAGGTCGTATATCATACTCACTTAATTTTTGAAGCTCTATCCATTCACATTTATATTTTCCTTCATCCAATGTATGAGACGGAACCTCCCCTAGAAAAGTCACTTTATAATGAAATTCAATCATATGATGGAGTTCGCCTTTATAATCAAATCGATTTTCAACAACGAACATCAACTCTTCAACTTCACAATCTACACCTAGTTCCTCTTTGACTTCTCTGGCTACAGCTGTACGGCTTGCTTCTCCTACTAATATCGCTCCGCCAACTAAGTGATTTTGGTCTTCTACTTTATAAGTGAGCAACTTGCCATCCCTCACTACAATGGCCGTTACTCTAACGCCATATCTATATGTATCTCCTATTACTCGAAAATCCATGGTAATCACTTCTTTCTGAAAAATGAATACAACCATTATAACACAGTTCTTTTTACATTTGACTTTCTTGTTAAAAAAATGAAGTCTCTCGACAGTTCTTAAAATTGTTCAATTAAACGAAAAAGCAAGCAAATTTTACTTCACCTGCTTCTGATTTTATTTTCTTTTATAGTCCCTTCATTAACTCTTTAGAGATCACAAAGCGACTGTTGCCGTCTTCTGTTTCAATTCCGTGCGGCACTGACGTATCAATTTCAATGACATCCCCTAAGTCACGGAGGGCTCCAACAGCGATAAATTTTTCAACTGGAAGACTCCTTACTTCCGACTCTTCCAATCCAAACACTGGAAGCTTGTCCACGAAAGTATGCTCTAATCCATTCGCATCCGTCAAAATCGCCTTGCACCAACCTGGAAACTGATCAAGGTCGAATGCCTCTACAATCTTCACTTTACATTCAACCATCTCGTTCTCCTTTTCCCCGAAAGATTTACCCTCTCTCTTTGAACTCATCGAAGTATAGGACCTCGACTTGTCCAGACCAATCCAAGACGCAACCAACGAAGTCCACAAGGTCGAGCCCTGGCATTTCATAAGTGTCGCCATCATTGACGCTGCCCGTTGCATCTTCAATATAAGTCACCTTATAGCCTCTGTCTGAAGCGATAATAGCAGAAAATAAGCAGCAATATTCCGCGTTCAGTCCCGTAATCACCACTTCATCTACCGGATGGTTCGCAAGAATTGCCTTCAACTCTTCGCTCTGGAAAATATTTGGTGAGTCTTTTTCAACGATAAAATCCGCATCCGCAGAAAGCTCTTCATCAAGCTCTCCTCGCTCGTCGCCATTGTAAATAATGCTCTCTTCATTCTCATCAATATGACGCGTATGAATAATGAGGTCCCCGCTCGCCTTGAACATCTCTTGTAACTTCAAAATATTCTCTCTAAGCAAGTCAAAATTCCCTCTAGCCAACATTCCTTTTTGGCAATCTAAAACAATTAATGCTTTCACTAATCGTACTCCTTTATATGTTTTTAATGAGTTAATTTTCAATTTGATGTTCTTTGATATACAAAATACGGACCAGTATTTAAATATATAAAATGATCTACAACTACCCTAAATCAACTTATATTCATACCACTCTTCATCTACCTTCTGAAATCCCAAAGCCAAAAACATTCTTTGACTTTGAGTATTAAAAGGATATATTTGTGCAGAGACCTTTACCATTTTTTGTTCTTTCGCCAGCTGTATCATTTCAGAAATACATCGTCTTCCAATCTGTAAATTCTGATACTCTTTGCTGATAACTATAGAAAGCTCTGAATTATCTTGAAGTGTCACATCTCCAACTAACACTCCTTTATATTGGATATAATAGCAAGAACCATGTGAAGTTAGGTAATCATACATTTTATGAAGTTTTGTTAGATCGTAAATCTGATCAGTATTATCTACTTGTTTGCATACCTCACTATCTTGATACCAAAGAAGGGAGATGTCATCATTTCTATAATAAGGAATAAGCGTTATCTGATCGTCTACTATTCTATTCAACTTTATTTTTCCTTCTTTCTATTTAGACGCTTCTTCCGATTCTTCAATAATCTCCACAAACCCTTCAACATCTTCAATCTCTATGAACAGCGGATCTAAGTGACATAAGAAGTGCCAATCTTCGGCGCCTTTTTTTCTATAGAGAATCGCCTCGCCATCTTCACTTCCGAAATAGCTTCTGTCGACTTCATACCCTTTACTTTCTAAGAAAGCTTTTGCCTTGCGGAAGTTTATCTCTCTGGCTTCGATATAGGCTTTAACTTCATCGTTATTCACGACATAAGCATCGACCTTTGTAGCTCCTTCGACCACTTTATCGTTTTTAACGGATAGATTCGAAATTTCTTTCCAAATAATCTCGACATTTTCTTCAGGTTCAAACGAAAATCTAGATAAAGGGACAATGTTTCCGTTGAAGACAATCTCCATATAATCCGGTAAGTGTTTAGGATTCACATACTCCACTTCAAACCCATCTTCGTTTTCTAAAGTATATCCCGGAATTTGAGCAACAAAGGCTCTTCCCTCTTCTAAAGAATCAAACGCGATTAAATCCTTTTGATAATCACCTTGATACAATTCCAATATAACCATCGATAACCCTCCTAAGCTTTTTCGTTCTAAACATTATTATGTTGCCGTCAATTATCATGAAACAAACGCTCACGATGTACATCCAGTAGACCTGCCTTCATGAGGAACCCTATCTATAATCCTTTAAAAGGTACGTAGAGGCTTTCGCAACAATGGATCAGATAGAAGAAAGAGTAGTTGCTTATTTACGATACGCCTCTATTTTATGGCTATGTTCTTTCAGAAGCTGTTTGGAATAAACTTTTTCATCTTTTGAATCTCGAACTTCCCTCCAAAGGATTGCTGCAACGGTTAGCTTGTTCGCATACTGATGACTACTTTTATCTGAACAAAAGTCTTTTAAAAATTGATTCCACTGACAAGCCGAATGATCATATTTGGCGTAATCTGACTCTCCATAATAAATTTTAATCATGTCTTGAATCGTAAATTGTAAATCATTATCCCTTTTTACTTTTCGCCAAGCAGTTGCCATATCCGCATTAAATTTAAACGGACTAGCCCCAGTTACCACTGAAAAATAATCTCTAAACTTCTGGTTAAAAGAAAACCCACAGTTCAGGAGCGGAGTCTCTAAAGTGATTACTTCGGATTGACTTTTACGGCTTTTCCTCAAAGATTTCTCTATTTTATTTCCCTGAAAATACTGTTCAATTATATAAACTAATTCTTTCTTCGTACCTCTGTACTCTAAACCAAGAGACTTACAAATTTGGGAAAGTTCCTCTCGATACCAATAGTATTGGTTAAATTCTTCAAATGATTTTATCTCTTTAAAACTAGGTCTGTTTTCCGCCAAACCATCACCTCCACCCTTTAAATCTACGACAGTAACGTCAATCAGCATGTCCCGTCAACGTGTGGACATACACCTATATATACGATTATTTGATTACTACGAATTCTTCCCATCGTCTGAGCACATCTTTTAAAGGTTCATCTAGATAGGTATAAACTTTGTCCTGAATCCACTCAGGGATACCATAAGCTGCCTCTGCGATACTTCCTGTGATTGCAGCAAGGGTATCACTGTCCCCACCAAGAGAAATTGCATTTCGAATTGCGTCTTCAAAATCTGTACTTTCTAGAAAGGCAACAATGGCCTGAGGAACAGTATCCTGACACGTTTCATTGAAACGGTACGTAGGACGAATTTCATCCAGCGTTTTAGAAAGGTCATATCCATACTCTTTCTCGATATGTTCCTTAACGCATCTTTTAATCTCCGCAGGGTTATTACTATCGAAGAAATAACGGCACATATAAATTGCATCCGCTGTTGCCATCGCGCCTTTAACTCCTTCTGAATGGTTATGCGTCACCTCTGCAGAAAGTTGTGCCAGACGTTTCACCTCGGACGGCAACTCGCCTGTTGTGGCATCCATCACCCAAGCACACGGTGAAACACGCATCGCAGAGCCATTCCCAAAACTATTGTAAGGCTCACGGTTATCGGTCATAAGCCACCGATTGAAACGAGCTCCGTAATCCGCGTTTGGATACATTCTGCCATACTTCTTCATGGCATCAATGAAGTCATCCTTGCGTCCGCCGTTCATGATTGCTTCCGCCACAGCACAGGTCATCACCGTGTCATCTGTGAAAAAGCAGTCGTCCCTAAACAAGGGAAAATCCTTCGTTTTAATATTGTTCCATTCATAAACCGAACCAACAATATCTCCCACAATTGCTCCTAACATATATATTCCTCCTTATAAAATACCCATATAAATATAGTTTACTTATGAATCAGTTTTTGCGAAGTTCCATATAGATTGAGGTTTTCTCCTCATCCTCGGAAACCAGGTACTCCGGAAAGTCTTTCTGCTGAAAGCCAAGTTTCTCATACAACGCGATTGCTTTCTTGTTTTCCGGATTCGGATCGACCCATACAATCTCTGCACCGTTTAGGAACGCTTCTTTGATCGCATGGGAGAGCCCGGCCGTTGCAATTCCACATCCCCGTGCAAATCCAAACAATTTTATGTCCAGAGCGGCGCTTCGATGCTCTGCGTCGATTTCATAGAACGATTCTCCGCAGTATTTCCCGTCTTCGAAAATTGAATAGTGGTTTAAAGTCGGTCTGTTCGATTTAATCCACCGAAACCAATTTTGCATCCCTTCATCTGTTTGATGTAAGCCGTCCGGAAAGCCGACGAACTTCATGACATCCCCATCAGCCCAAAGCTGTTGAACACTTTTAATATCCCCAATCATTGTTTCTTTTATCTCAAGCATTTTAAGCCCCCCTCGAATTCGATTTTCTCTTCGGTTTTGGTGCAGGTAACTCATCATACATCGAATTGAATAAGCCAGTTAAAAATTCTTTGTTGTCAATATCATCTACCAATAGCATTTCCTTTGCTCCATCATACGGTGACTCATATTTTGCATTTGTCTACACCGTTTTAATCCATGTTACCTCAAAACTTATGAGCAATTTTCCAAGTGCTTTCTTCGATTCTTTCTTATACTAGCAATAATAACCACTGCAATTGCAAAAAACTCAATTATAAGTTCTGCCATGAATAGCCTCAAATATTTGGGTGTATCTGGCTTTAAATTCAAAAAATATTGTTGTATTTTATCACTTTCAGCAACATTAAATGTGTCATCAAATTCTTCGTGTTTCTCTCCAACTGAGTCATATATATCCAAATAATATCCGTCTGGAAAGCCTTGCTGATAAACAATCTTACTAACATCATATTCAATGTGAAAATAATCTTTTACACTTTCTACTATATAGTCATCTTGATTTGTAACATATATGCTTCTTTTTGGAAACAAAAAATCAGGTGCCATAAGCCACAAGGTATATACATCGATTACTATGAACAGAATCGCCATCAAGATGAATACTGCTTTCCTCATACACTAATCACTTCCATAAATTCTAATTTGTCTTTGTTTAAAAATAAATCCCATTATATAAATCCATAAACTCTTTAGAAAAATTTGTGGTGCAGTGGCTTAGGGGCTCTCCTCATTCTACGAATCCTATGCTCCAGGGCACCTTATCAACCTTCAGTCTCACCTTGTCATATGTACTTCTACTTCGCTGATGCCTCAGCTCGCACAAGCAACGCTATACACTCCACGTGGCACGTGAGGACAGGAAGTACGCCTTATGCCCTCGTCCGTTTGTGGGAATACATCCACTATATCCGACCAAACATATCCACCGAGCCTTTTTATGACAAAACATCTCCACTACATTGTAGCTGAAAAAATGCAGTCTCTCAATATCAAATAAGCGCATGACTCGAATAAATGTCATGCGCCTTTCTGTAGCTAACTTTTATTTTATATTTTTTCGCAAATCCTGATAATTGCTGTTATGGGATATTTCTGCATCTGCTCCAACAAAAGCAGTACCAAACCACCTATTTGCCGAACTCTTTCGATTGCTTTTACAGATAAGAATATTCTTCCCTTAGCCAGCAAACGGTTTATCGATTTCATCCTCGCTAACAAACACCTGCTCTGTTAAGACGGGACAGTCTTAATCCAAAAAAAGTTCCAAAGTCTCACCTGACTCTGGAACTTTTTGATTTCTACACTTATTGGTTGGCTTCCTGTTTTAATTGTTGCACCTGTTCCTCGTACCGGACAAGCTCCTTATCTTTTATATCGATAGTCGCTTCTGCTTCAGCAATATGGTCTCTAAGAACTTGAGTCTTGCTATGGTGATAGATAATACCAATAGCACTACCAGCAATGAACCCGATTACTAGACAAGTAAAAATCACCAAAATCAAGGGAGCAGATAGTTGTGTAAAGACAAGGCTGACATCTACTGTTTGACGATTGAGCAGACCAAAGCAGAACACAATGACTAATAAGAACAAACCGCCAATTAGATAAACCTTATTTTTCAGTGACAATTCATTAAATTTTTTTAGCATAAGTTCCTTTTCTCCTAACTATGTTGATAGAAAATTAACACCATTTAGGCATTAATAAAGTTATTTTATCAGAAATTTTCGATACTATCAAAAATTATTTGATTAACACTCCGTAACTCTACTTAGGGGTTTACACATAATTATCGACAGTATCAGTCGCAGTTAAACACAGCTTTACTTCCGTTCTTTTTTAAAATTTATACATTCATTTTCAGACATGGTAAAAGCATCATTAATTTCAACAACAGGTGTTCTGCCATCACGAGTAACGCCGATATCTAGTCCATAAGCTATTGGTGCATCTTTCCAACATGATATGGCATCATCAATTACACTAGGAACAAATTGTGCATGATAATCACCTGTATAGGGGCGAACATTCACTTCTACTTCGCTGAAGTCTCAGCTCGTACAAGCAGTGATACCGCCTCAACATGTGCAGTCATTGGGAACATATCCACGGGTTGCACGTACTGCGCCTCGTACCCTCGTTCCTTAAAGTGGACAAGGTCGCGAGCAAGCGTTGCTGGGTTACAGCTCACATACACGATACGTTCTGGGATAGTTTCGCATGCTGCTTCGATAAAGGCAAGGTCGAGCCCTTTGCGCGGTGGATCCACCACAATCACATCTGGCTGGATGCCTTCTTCTTTCCAGCGCGGCATAATTTTCTCGGCCGCACCCGTTTCAAAGTGTACATTCGTCACACCGTTCAGCTTCGCATTTTCCTTCGCCATCACAATCGCATCATCCACGATTTCCATGGCATAGACTTTCTTCGCATCGCGGGCAAAGGCCAAACTCATCGTCCCAATTCCACAATACGCATCCACGACCGTCTCGCCACCCTTCAAGTCCGCAGCATCGATGGCTTGTTGATAAAGCACTTCGGTTTGCACGGTATTCACTTGGAAGAACGAGCGCGCACTAATCTTGAACGTGAATTCGAACAACTTCTCCTCGTACACATCTTCCCCGAACAGCACCTTCGTCTCACGTCCCATGATGACATTCGTTGGCTTTGGTTGGATGTTTTGCACGATAGACACCACTTCCGGATGCGCTGCCGTAATGTCTCTGACAATTGCTTCTGCTTGTGGCAACACCTTTGTTCTCGTCACAAAAATAATCATCACTTGCTTCGTACGGAGTCCGCGTCGCACGATAATATGCTTCAAGTCGCCAGTATTGTTGGCCTCATCATACGCCACCACTGGATATTTTCTTAAAATATCTCGCACCGCCACAATCAGGCGGTCGATTTCAGGATCTTGAATATGGAAATCTTCCATCGGAATTAAGTCATGCGAGTTCTTCTTGAAGAATCCCGTTGTTAACTGCCCGTCTACTGTACGCACCGGAATTTGCGCCTTGTTTCGGTATCCCAGCGCACTCTCCATTCCAAGCGTTGGGCGAACTTCTAATTCAGGCATCTTCGCAATTTTTGTCATCACATTTTTCACTTGCTGCTGCTTGAAGGCCAGCTGGCTCTCGTAAGTCATATGTTGCAGCGGCATCGTCCCCACACGTGTTCCAATGGCGTCTTTCACCTCCACGCGATTCGGGCTCACTTCCAGCCACTCCTCCACACGCGCGTAGCCATAGCTTTTCCCAATCTTCATCGTCTTCACACGCACGACTTCGCCTGGAATACTATTTTCGATAAATAGCGGGAATCCATCGACCTTCCCAACTCCCAGTCCTTCATGCGTTAAATCCTCAATGGTTACTGTATAAAATTCGTTTTTCTTCATTTCTGTTCCTCCAGAGTTTATCACGTTTATTATACCGTCTTTTAGTGGAAATAAAAAGGCTACTCCAACCAAGTCAGAGTAGCCAATTCAATTTTATTAATATCCAAACGGTTTGAGCTGAATATCCACCTCATACCCGTTTTTGTGAGCTAATTCAATTAACGTCGATAGGTTAGGCGTTCCTTTCCCACGCTCCAACCTTGCCAGCGCTGTACGGTTAAATCCTACTTTCTTTGCATATTTCTCTCTGGTTGTATTGCTTTCCATACGAAGTTTAATAATGCGTAGTGATGCCCGATGTCGTGCTAATTCTTTCGCCAAATCCTCTTTAAAGTTCGGATAGCGGGAGGCAATAATCGAGAATTTCTCTGTTCTTAAGGAAGTCACTGCCATTCACTCCTTCCGTAATATCTTCTGCTTCAAAGACCAAATACATGATTCCTTCTTCTTCATCGAATCTCCCCCATTTTTCGATCATCTCAGGAGTCACACCTTCTTCTTCAATCAGTTGTAAAATCGCAGCAGCCTTTACCATCCTCCCATACGGCAATCCCATTAACTCTTCAAAGTTCTCCTCTGAAAATTCGCGTTTATACCTCATAAATACACCTCCGTTTTTCTTGAGTGTAACATTTTTGTTACGTAACAAAAATGTTACATCTTGCTCTCTTCTTATACTATTTTGCTCAAAAAAATCTCCAAAAGTCCATACCTTTTGGAGGAAATACGATTAAATCGGTATTTTTACTTGTGCTCAACTCGAAGTCCTAGTTGTCTATGGAGCCTTAACTCTCAAAGCACCATCGTCCTTGCATGGATTGTGTCCACTTTCTTCTCTTTAAAAAAAGCAAAAAACAAAATTCCAGCACTGGATTACGAAGAACCTTACGGATTTTATAATAGCTGTAACGGGAATACGCATTAAAAGTGAATTAGCAGGAGTAGTCCTCTTGAGGACGTACTCCTGCTTTGAATCTTTAAAGGTGAGAGACTATAGGCTCGAACCGGTGCCCCGTTATAGCTTTTATAAAAGAATCCGTAAGGATTCGAAGTAATCCTCAGCCTTTATTATTGTTATTTTGCACTAGTTCTTTGCTTTAGGTTTTAAGAAGAAGAAGTTTAAGACGAGTAGCACCACAATCCATATACCAGGGACGATGAAGCTTTGGGCTGTTAAGGCGAAGTCGTTTTTGACAAAGAAATCTACAAAGTTGCCCATAAATGTATAGTGTGTCACTTTTGATACTGCATCGCTCAACATTGAGAACATCGGTAAGAACGCAATCCCCATCATCGGAATCACACCATTTACTTGCGCTTTTGCTTGCGTATCTGTCAAAGCACCCACTAATAAGTTGAGTAAAATCACACAGATAGCCACACTCGCAACGATTGCACCATATTCCATCCAACGTCCTGAAAGATCCGCTTTAACAATCATTGGGAAGCTCACAATGGTAATCACTGCTAATACCACTGGGTAGAATAAGATTGAGATTAAGTATTCTACTGAGTGAATGCCGCTTAAGAAGAGAGTTTTCAAGTTTTTCTTTTCTTTTTCTTCAGCAAGCATAATTGTAATCATTGATCCGACAGATAAGCTAAGCGCTAGCGGAATCATCATGAATAGGATTTGTACGGCTGTTTGTGGGTTGCCGTCTTTGTTCATGAAGTGGTCGTATGCTAGTAACATTCCATAAGGGAATACGATTTGGAATAACATTGCTCCATTGCTTAAAATCATTTGTGTACGTAGCCAAATTAAGGCGCTAATTCTTTTAATCATTTAATTTCTCTCCTGTCAATTGAATAAAGATGTCTTCTAACGTTGGTTCCATTGAGTGAATCAATTCCACTTGCGTCATGTCTTGGTCTTTTAACTCTTCAAAAGCCATCACTTGTTCGCTGTGGTCCATGAATGTCACTTTCACTCGTTTTTCTTTATTGTATTTTTGAATAATATCTCGTGGTGTTCCGATTTCCACTAAGTCCCCTTGGTTTAGTAGGGAAATGCGATCGCACATCTCTGTGGCTTCGACCATGTCGTGTGTCGTTAGGAAAATCGTTGTGCCCGCTGCTTTTAGTTCTTCCAACAGGCGGTGAATCTTCTTAGAAGTCATTGGGTCTAGCCCACTCGTTGGTTCATCTAGGAAGAGTAACTCTGGTCTGTTTAGCAGTGCTCTTGCTAGAAACATTCTTTGACGCATCCCTGTTGAAAGTTTTTCCGCAATTGTTTTCTTACTTTCTAGTAGTCCGACTTGTTCAAGCACTTCATCGACGCGGCTATTTGGTAATCCGTAAATCTTTGCATAAACGATTAAGTTCTTCTCGAGACTTAATTTTTCGTAGTAACCACTTGAATCTCCTACGAGTCCGATACGTGCTAAGTCTTCAGGGGTAAGGTCCTTTGTATCTTTGCCAAGAAGCTGTGTCGTTCCTTCGTCAGCTTTTAGTTGACCGGTTAAGATATTGATGAGGGTTGTTTTCCCTGCTCCACTCGGTCCTAAGAACCCGAAGATTTCTCCTTTATCGACGTTAAATTGAATTTGGTTTAATGCTGTCTTGTTTCCAAAACGCTTTGTAATTTTTTCTACTGTAATCATGTTTGCCTCCATGTGTTGTTCTTGATGATTCTACTTTAACAAAAACGAAGGTCACTCAGTAGGCCCGTCCGTCACGACTCACCATGACAAAAGTCACGATAAAAGATGTCTCACGTTCCTTCTCTTTTGTTTCAAATCCTTCGCACTGTGAAGGATTTTCCAACGTTCCATTTCTGAACGCGATGTCTCACATCCTGGGTAGTTGAGTTCGTCATCGCAGAAATGGCGTGCGTTTCCTGAAACGTCCGCAGAACGTTTCACGTTCCTTTCGGCGTTCCAGTCCAACGTTCCATTTCTGAACGCGATGTCTCACATCCTGGGATTTTTTCCGTTGTTTTCAGACTATTTCGGAACCCTTTTCATTATTGTTGTAAACGCAATTCTTCCTCTTTACTTTCCTATTTTTTAGAACTATAATGCAGGTAGAGAAAGGGGGTAACGATTATGAACTTACCTACACTAGCATCACAACGTATCTCTCTAAGGCCCTTTCACGAAACTGACATGGAGATTGTAGCGGCTTTGCTAACGGACCCTCTAGCAACGTCTAATCTTCCATGGGTATCTGCAACGTCTCATTTAAATGCAGAGAACTTTTATACACAACTAATGGACAACGACCCGTACTTTTTTATCATTGAAATGAAGAATTACGACCTGCCAATTGGCTTTATGAAAGTCTCCACAGACCAAAGTCATCTATTGGATTTCGCGCTGCTCGAAGAATACTGGCATCGTGACATTTTAATTGAAGCCTTTCAATTAATACATCCGTACCTTGTTGAGCAGGGCATCTCAGAGCTCTATTTAAAAGTAGAAAGTACGCACACAGACTCTTGCGACTTCGCCAAACGTATTGGATTTTTATACGAGTACTCCTATGAGGTCAAAGACGGAAGCACGGTCCGACTCTACCACATGATTCTCATTCCCGAAACCGCTCGTTTCAACCCAGATATGTGGCAAACTCACTCTGAGCGCTTTATCGAAGCCCTTTAGCATGCAAAAACTCCGACTGGAATCCCAGCCGGAGTTTCTTTTTGTATAGGACACCTTCCCAGTTTGTATCGGTCCCCTTCTTGAAGAGTTCAATGCATTTCCACAAAATAAATAGATGATTACGAAGTATCCTACGGATTCTATAGTAATGGAAATAACGAGTGTAACCGAAATGAATTAGGGCGTCAGTTGATTAATCAACATGATGCCCTTTGAAGTTCGGTAGGCAAAGAGACCTTGGCTCTTGCCGGTACAGTTATTTCCTTTACTATGAAGATATCCGTAAGGATACGCAGTAATCATTCATGCGCCATTTAGCAGTTTTATTTTGTTTGAAATGCTTCGAAGTCGAATGCTTCGCCTTTGATCTTGTCTGGTAAGATGAGCGCGATTAAAATACCGATGATCGCCGGTCCCATCCATCCTAGCGACAACCCTTGCAGTGGAAGAATTTCCAACGCTTTGGCTAAGCCTTCTAATTTCAACGCTGACGCTAAACTTGAAACTGTTGAAATAATCGTTGTCAACGCCACTGTTAACTGCATTCCTCTCTTAGAGAACGCCACTTTCTTATTCACTAATACGAAGAACGCAATCACAACTGTAATTGGATATAAAATCATCAATACTGGAAGTGAGAATGCGATAATCGTTTGAAGACCAAGTGTTGCTACACCAAATCCGATTAATGTAAATACAGTCGCATACACTTTATAAGAGAAGCGAGGGAATGTTTCTTCGAAGAACTCCCCTACAGATACGATTAACCCTACTGTTGTTGTTAAGCAGGTAATGACTACCATCACCGCTAGGAAAGCTTGCCCGAATGTACCGAATAACTCGCGTGAAGCCATTGTTAATACGTATGAACCAACGTTTAAATCTGCATCTTTCGCTAAGGCACTGGCTACGTTGAAGTGATTTCCAAGGAAAGCAAGTCCGATGTATAACACGCTGAATCCAATCGCTGTTACGACCCCAACGCTCATGATTGTTTTCTCGTACTCTTTCTTAGAGCTGAAATGGAAGTCTTTTAACGTATTCACGGCAACAACTGAGAAGGCTACCGCTGCTAACGCGTCTAGTGTGTTATATCCTTCAATAAAGCCATTTCCGAAAGCTTTTGCTGCTGTCAAATCTGTTTGTCCAGCTAATTCAGGAGTCGTTTGTCCGAACTTGAACGCTCCAACGACTACTAAAATTAAAATTAATCCAGCGAAGATTGGTGTTAAGATTTTACCAATGCTTGATAATAGCGATGAACGGTTATATGCCAAGTAGAAAGCTACCGCAAAGTAAATCGCTGCGTAAATAATCAGTCCTGATTTTGAATCAGGTAGAAACGGTGCTACCCCGATGTTATACGATACCGTTGCTGTACGTGGAATCGCAAAGAATGGTCCAATGGCCAAATATAATGCAATTAAATATGCCAATGAGAAAATCGGATGAATTTTTTCGTCCAACTCTTTCTTAAAACCACCATTAATCACTGTTCCGATTAAAAGCGTTCCGATGGCAAGTCCGACACCAGAAACGATAAATCCAATAACTGCTGGCCAAAGTTGATCAGCTGATTGATATCCTAAAGTTGGTGGGAAAATGAGGTTCCCTGCTCCAAAGAAAAATCCAAAGAGTAGTAACCCTGTTAATAAACCTTTTTTCATATAGTTAACTCCTTTAAAAAAGGTGACCCTTCAAATGCCGTTCTTCACATTCGAAGGGTCACTCTTCACTGTTATTCAATTACTATTCAATTAAGCTACAGTTGAGCCGTTTGGCATTCCGTCTGGTGCAAACACCACTTGTAGGACGCCGTCTTTTTCAGCCGAAAGAATCATTCCTTGGCTGATTTGTCCGCGCATTTTACGTGGTTTCAAGTTCGCAACGATGACGACTTTCTTTCCAACGAAAATACTTGGATCTGGATACCATTCTGCGATACCAGAAAGGATTTGACGGTGACCGCCAGCATCTCCAGCGTCTAAGCGGAATTGAAGCAATTTGTCTGCCCCTTCCACTGGTCCGCATTCGATGACTTCTGCGACTTTCAATTCAATCTTATCGAAGTCGTCGTATTTGATGCTTTCTTTTTCGCTTGAAAGTTCCACTTCTTCTGGGTTCCAGTCCGTGTTTTCTTCTTCAGCTGGTGCTCCACCCATTTTTGCTTGAATGTAAGCCACTTCTTCTTCAACGTCTAAACGTGGGAAGATTGGTTGTCCTTTTTCGACCACTTTCGTTCCTTCAGGAATCACGCCGAATGTGTGTAATGAAGGGTAATCCATTAACTCGCTATCTGTAATTCCTAATTGTGCCAAGATTTCTCCTGGAGTTTGCGTTAAGAATGGTTGTAAGGCAACGGCAATGATACGTAAGCTTTCTGCTAAATAGTTCATTGTACGTGCTAATTCTTCTTGGCGCGCTTCATCTTTCACGGCAGACCATGGAGTTGTTTCATCGATATATTTATTTGTACGAGAAACGAATTTCCAGATTGCTGCAAGAGCCACTGAGAATTGCATGTTTTCCATCGCTTCTTCGACTTCCACGATCATCTCTTTTGAAGCATCCACTAATTCTTGGTCAAATGTAGAAACCGGTGCAGTGTGTGCAGGAATGGTTCCATCGAAATACTTATTAATCATCGCAACAGTACGGTTTAATAAGTTTCCTAAGTCGTTGGCTAAGTCATAGTTGATACGTTCTACGAATGATTCAGGAGTAAAGATTCCGTCAGAACCGAATGGTACTTCACGTAATAAGTAATAACGAAGTGCATCTAAGCCGTAACGTTCGATTAATGTGTTCGGGTCTACCACGTTTCCTTTTGATTTAGACATTTTACCGTCTTTCATCAATAACCAGCCGTGTGCGAAAACTTTCTTCGGTAATGGTAAATCTAATGCCATTAACATGATTGGCCAGTAAATCGTATGGAAACGAACGATTTCTTTCCCGATAAAATGCACATCCGCAGGCCAGTAGCGGTTGAATAATGTTTCGTCGTCGCTACCATATCCTAGCGCTGTGATATAGTTCGATAACGCATCAATCCATACATAAACCACGTGTTTTGGATCGTTTGGCACTGGAATTCCCCAGTCAAATGATGTACGTGATACGGCTAAGTCTTCTAAGCCTGGTTTGATGAAGTTATTAATCATCTCATTTTTACGTGATTCTGGTTGGATGAAATCTGGGTGTTCTTCGTAGTATTGCAATAAGCGGTCTGCGTATTTGCTCATTCTGAAGAAATAAGATTCTTCTTTAACGAGTTCTACTTCGTGTCCACTTGGTGCAACCCCACCAATCATTTTTCCGTCAGCATCGCGGTATACTTCGACTAATTGAGACTCAGTGAAGTACTCTTCGTCTGATACTGAATACCAACCTTCGTATTCACCAAGGTAAATATCGCCATTGTCCACTAATTTTTGGAAAATCTTTTGAACGGCTTTTGTATGGCGTGGTTGTGTTGTACGAATGAAGTCATCATAAGAGATGTCTAGTTTTTTCCAAAGGTCTTGAATGCCGAAAATAATTTTATCGACGAATTCAATTTCAGAAACGCCTGCTTCTTTCGCTTTTTCTTGGATTTTTTGTCCGTGTTCATCTGTTCCTGTTAAGAAGTAAGTGTCAAACCCTTGTAGTTTTTTATAGCGAATCATAGCATCGCTGGCTACAGTTGTATAGGCATGACCAATGTGTAAGTTGCCACTTGGATAGTAAATCGGTGTGGTTAAGTAAAATGTTTTCTTGTCTTCAGCCATGTTGGGAAGAGCCTCCTTGAAATTGTTTAAAGATAGGCATAGTATACCATACCTACGCGAAAAATACGAGAAGTGAAATCCAACTAAAACATTGTGGATGGTGCTAAATTGTGCTGAGATTTAGTTTGGGCTTTCTGGAGTTTGGTTAGTGCTGATGATTTCTGCGAATCCTTGCGGATTCTTTTTATAATCGCTGTTACGGGGCACCGGTGCAAGCCTGGGTCTTGCACCTTCGAAGCTTCAAACGAGAAGTACAGGACAAGTCCTGACTTCTCGTAATTCACATTCGATGCGATTCCCCGTTACTGCGATTATAAAATCCGCAAGGTTCTTTGAAATCATCTATGTAGAAAGCCAATTAAATTGAGTTTATTTTTATCGCGCCACAATGTTTTTAGTTTTCTTCTCGTAGGTTTTCGTGCATGGATACTTTGAACAATTTCAGGAGGCGGGCCCGCTGGAGACAAGGAAACTTTAAGGGAGAATAGAAAAAAGAGAAGGTAGGGAGACCTTCTCTTAGAATGGAGATAACGAGTTTATTTATTTCTTCTTACGGTTGAGAATCGCGTTTAGGACTACGGCAAGGATGCTGGCCATGACGATTCCGTTTTTGAAGAACATGCTAAATTCTGTTGGGAGGCTATTGAATAAATTACTATTATTAAAGCCGACACCGACAGCGATTGATACTGCAGCGATTAAGAAGTTGTGTTCGTTATTTGCAAAATCCACACGAGCAAGCATCTGCATCCCTTGAAGAGATACGAATCCGAACATCACAATCATCGCTCCACCAATGACTGGATCAGGAATGATTTGTGCTAAGGCGCCAAATTTTGGAAGAAGTCCTAATAATAGAAGAAAGCCTGCTGCGTAGTAGATTGGAAGACGTGTTTTGATGCCGGACATTTTCACTAAGCCCACGTTTTGAGAGAAACCTGTGTATGGGAAAGTATTAAAAATCCCACCAAGCAACACGGCCAACCCTTCCGCACGGTAACCGTTACGAAGACGCGTTTCATTGATTGGATCATTCGTAATGTCAGAAAGTGCCAAGTACACCCCTGTCGATTCAACCATGGAAACCATCGCGATAACACACATCATGAAAATCGAAGTGAACTCAAATGTTGGCATCCCAAAGTAAAACGGTGTTGGAACGTGTAAGATTGGTGCTTTGACTACTGGAGCAAAGTCTACTAAGCCCATAAATGCCGCAAGAGTTGTACCGATGACTAATCCGATTAAAATAGAAATAGATTTTACGAACCCTTTTGTAAAGATGTTGATGAGTAAAATAATGGCAACTGTAACGAGCGACAAGGTCAGGCTACCAGCTGTTGGATCTGGAACATTACCACCCATATTTCCGATAGCAACTGGAATAAGCGTCAAACCAATTGTCGTAATCACAGATCCGGTAACGATGGCTGGGAAGAATCGTGCCAATTTGGAGAAAACGCCAGAGATGAGAACGACGAAAATCCCGGACGCAATCAGTGCTCCGAACATCGCTCCACTACCATGGTTTTGGCCAATAATCGTCAGTGGTGCCACCGATTGGAAGGCTACTCCTAAAACGACTGGAAGGCCGATACCGAAGTATTTATTTAATTGCAATTGTAGAAATGTCGCCAACCCACACATGAAGATGTCGGTTGAGACTAAGTACGTTAATTGTTCCGTGTTATATCCGAGAGCTTTCCCAATCATCATTGGTACAAGAATCGAACCAGAGTACATGGCTAATAAATGTTGCAGGCCGAGCACCATCGATTGTGAGTGTTTTTCTTGTTGTTGCATTATAAGTCTGCCTCCTTAAATACGACTTGTCCATTTTCAAAACGTTCTAGGCGTGCTAGTGAAAAAACTGGGATGCCTGTTTTTTCTAAGAGCCCACGTCCATCTTGGAATGATTTTTCAATCACGATTCCGATGGCTTCCACTTTAGCGCCGGCTTGTTCAACAATCTCTACGAGGCCTTTAGCAGCTTGTCCATTCGCAAGGAAATCGTCGACGATAAGGACTTTATCCTGTTGGGAAAGATACTTACTTGCGATAGAGACAGTATTTGAGATTTGTTTTGTAAATGAGTAAACTTCAGCGGTAAGGATGCCTTCATTCATCGTGATGTTCTTTGATTTCTTCGCAAAAATCATCGGAACCCCAAGCGCGTCTGCTGTATACAATGCTGGAGCAATTCCAGATGCTTCAATCGTGACAACCTTCGTAATTCCCGCAGTGGCAAACTTGTCCGCAAAGACTTTTCCAATCTCTTTCATCAAGTTTAAATCCACTTGGTGAGTGAGAAAAGAATCGACTTTAAGGATGTTTTCGCCTAAAACATAGCCATCTTTTAGAATACGTTCTTCTAATGTTTTCATAAGTCCTCCTTAAAAATAATCGACAGAATAAATGCAACACCATTTCCGGTCAAAAACCGTACATTTTTAAACCGTTCATTAGGATAGTTATGATTTTACTGTTTTTATTTTTAAAAAGCAACTATAAAATGAGTATTTTTTATATTTTCACGAACAATATACAATACACCACAATGTAACGTTCATTTTTAACGACTGAAGCACAAAAAAACGAGCAGGAAAACCTGCTCGTCTAAAATTTACGTTTTAAATTATTTTTCTTCTGCTTTCTTATTTGTTACAAATACGATTGCACCAATTGTAGCGAAGATTGCTGATAATACCCAGTATGCGTCACGAATTGAACCAGTGTTTGGTAATTCAGGGCTTGGAGTTGTAGTTGTTGTTCCAGGAGTTGGAGCCACTACTGTTGTTGTATTACCTGTTGTAGAACCTTCTGTTGTAGCAGCAGTAGTTGAAGCTGTTGTTGTTGTTCCAGGAGTTGTTCCAGCTGTTGTTGATTCTGTTGTTGTTGTAGCTGCTGT
>JABZYV010000040.1:0-478 GCA_015264955.1 Streptococcus sp.
GTTAAAGGACCTATGCGGTTTTAGCATCCGTTTCCGAATGTTATCCCCCTCTGATGGGCAGGTTACCCACGTGTTACTCACCCGTTCGCCACTAGATTGACCAGTGCAAGCACCGGTCGCTCTCGTTCGACTTGCATGTATTAGGCACGCCGCCCGCGTTCGTCCTGAGCCAGGATCAAACTCTCATGAAAAATTTGAATTTTCATGAGCTTTGAAAAGCTCATTTTAATTACTGACTTATTGTATCTCTTTAAGAGATAAGAAATTGTTGTTTCTTCATTCATTCGAATGAAGTCCCTACACATTTGGTTCGTCTTCTTTGTTCAGTTTTCAAAGGTCAATCGTTGTTTTGCAACAACGTTAGATATATTACCACGCTCATCTTTTCAATGCAAGAAATATGATTTGATGTTTTTGTCATCTTGCGCGACAACGTTTAATAATTTAACACAGGATATAGAGAACGTCAACGAATAAC
>JABZYV010000040.1:488-15801 GCA_015264955.1 Streptococcus sp.
TCTATATCCTATCACAGGACATTTTCACTGTCAACAGATTTCATGTAACTTTTTCAAAGTTTTTTTGAAACTGTTTTATAAGCGAACGTTCGCTCAACAGTGATATTAATTTATCATAACTGATAACCAATTTCAACTGAAATGAATAAGAAAATTTTATATATTATATTCTTCTATAAAAATTCAAAAAAGAGCCTAGGTTACATGAACCTAGACTCTCATATATACTCTATTGTACGACTCCTGTATCGATTGCTACACCATCTCTTTTAATGATGTATTTACCACTTGGAACTTGATTGTTAAACGTAAAATCAATAGTTACACTTGTGGTTTCAGAAATCTTGAAAGTACGATACGCAGTATTCATATTATTGTTTGCATCTTGAATAAAGATTTCAACTGTATTTTGTTTTGCTCCCTGGGTATTTGACCCTGAGTTCGCATTATTATTGTTGTTATTATTTGTTTTCTTCGCTTCATAAGGAATCGTGAATTGGCGAGATACTACTCGTTCTCCTTTTCCTTTTGAGATGACAACTGTTAATGTATCACCTTTTTTAAGAGCTGTGCCTTCTGCTGGTGATTGTTTAATAACAGTATCTGCTGTTTCATTACTATTTTCTTCTGAAATTTGTAACTTCAAGCCATGTTCTTTCGCGTAGTCTTCAACGCCTGAACGCGAATAACCTTTTAAGTTGATTAACGTTACTGGCTCTTTTCCTTTAGATACGGTTAAAACCATTTTTGTATCTTTAGCGACTACTTTTTCACCTTTAGCAACACTTTGTTCCATTACCTTACCAGACTCTACAGTATCTGAATAACTTTCTTTCTTCTCTACTGCAATTCCTAGTTTTTGCAAGGCTGCTTTGGCTTCATCGAAAGTCTTGCCGGTATAATCTCCGACTTCAACGGTGTCTTTACCAGCACTTACTTTTAATACGACTTTAGATTTTTCTTTCACAGAACTTCCTGCCTTAGGGTTCGTCTCTACAACTTTCCCTTCTTCAACAGTGTCCGACTTCACTTTTTGCACATCTGACACTTCGAGGTTCGCATCTGCTAATTTTACTTTAGCATCTGCTTCAGTAAGGTTCGTTACATCCGGAACTTTTACGTCTTTTGGAGAAGTTTGAATAAATGCATAGATAGTTCCAGCACTAATGATGATAAATAGTAGCAATAAGATCCATGGCCATTTCTTTTTCTTCTTCTTTTTAGGTTCCTCTTGAACCACTTTCTTCTCTTCGTCAAATTGAATTTCAGGAACTTCCTTACTTGTTGCTGGTACCTTACGAGGGATTGGTCCTGTCGTAATTGGTTGCAACACCTTTGTTTCCTGACTGAAAGCAGTTGGTTTAAACATTGGCTCGTGTAAACGTTCTGGATTTAAGCATGTTTGTAAATCTTCCAACATTTCATAGCAACTACTGTAACGATCAAGAGGTTCTTTCGCCGTCGCCTTCAACACCACATTTTCCAAACTTTGTGGTACGGTTGGTAACATCTGTGAAATTCGAGGAAGCGGCTCTTGGAAATGTTTTAACGCGATTGAAACTGCTGATTCTCCTTCAAACGGAACTTCACCAACTAATAATTCATACAATACGATACCGAGCGCATAAATATCACTGCGGATTGTTGCCATTCCACCTCTTGCCTGTTCAGGAGATAAATAATGAACAGAACCAAGCAATGTATTCGTTTGTGTTAATGACGTTTCAGAAAGTGCAATTGCAATCCCAAAGTCTGTAATCTTCACATTACCTTCTCTATCAATCAAAATATTTTGAGGTTTGATATCGCGGTGAATGATTCGATTTTGGTGGGCCAATTCGATTGCCGAAACAATTTGAGACATAATACGAACGGCTTCACGTGGTGGAAGAGGTCCTCTTTCACGAATGTACTCTTTCAAATCCGTTCCTTCGACGTATTCCATTACAATGTAATTTGTTCCGTCTTCTTCTCCAACATCATATACACTTACAATATTTGGATGGACTAATTGTGTTGCTGATTGTGCTTCTCGTTGGAAACGTCTCATCGCAGCTTCATTTGTATGGAAGTCTAAGCGCAACACTTTTACTGCCACGGGTCTTTCTAGAATTAAATCTTGTGCTAAATATACAGTGGCCATACCACCTGTCCCGATATGAGACTTGATTTTATAGCGACCACCAACTGTTTTTCCTGGTGCAATCATTCTTCTACCTCCTCCCTGGCAGTATATTTTGCAATCGCAACTGTAATGTTATCGCGACCGCCCGCTTCATTTGCAGCATCGACCGCTTTATTCGCTTGCGTTGTTACATCTGAATAATTCCCTAGAATTTCTTTAATATATTGATCTTCAACCATATTCGATAATCCATCTGAACAAAGGAAAATCGTGTCTCCATTTTTTAGACTCACTCTTACAAAATCAATCTGGACATTCAGTGTAATCCCTAAAGACTGCGTTACAATATTTCGTTGAGGGTGGCTTTTGGCTTCCTCTTCAGAAATCTCTCCAGATTTTAACAGCTCTTGTACGAGAGTATGATCTTCTGTCAATTGTTTCATTTGAAAATTGCGATACAAATAAGCACGGCTATCACCGACGTTTGCAATTAACAATTCAGAACCGATTACTACGGCAACCACAATCGTTGTTCCCATTCCATCTAGCTCACGATATTGATTCGCTTTTTGGAAAATACGATCATTTTCGGCCTGAATATTTTTAACGAGCCATTGATAAGCGGCTTCTGTATCCGTAATACTTTCTTCTTCCCAACGTTTTCCCAAATGCGATAATGCCATAGCACTTGCTACATCCCCAGCATTATGCCCGCCGATTCCGTCACACACAACAATCATCGGCACGTTTTGAGTATTCAAAAAATATCCGGCAGCATCTTCATTTAAAGTACGTCTTTGTCCGACGTCACTTTTGATGGCTATCTCCATATTTTTCCTCCTGTTGCGAATTTATTTTCTTACCATTCTCGCAATGAAAAATCCATCTGTATGATATTCATGCGGTAAAATCGTAAGCATCGGATTTTCCTTTGTACAACCAAACTCTTCGATTGGTTGTAATTCGAATTCCGGATGTTCTCGTAAAAAGTTATGGACTACTTCTTCATTTTCACCCTTGTTAATTGTACAAGTTGAATAGATGAGTTTTCCACCTTTCTTTACCATTGTAGCAATTGCAGACAAAATTTCCAACTGTATTTTTGTTAATTTTGTTAAATCTTCACTATTTTTTGTGTATTTTATATCTGGTTTACGACGCATCAAGCCCAATCCAGAGCATGGTGCATCCACAAAAACCGCGTCAAAGCTTTCTTCTTTAAATAGTTCGCCAACTTTTCTAGCATCAAGTGCATGAGTATGAATTCTGTCTTCTACTCCTAAACGTTTTGCGTTTTGATGAATCTTGCGTAATTTATTCTCATGTAAATCCAGCGCCTCTACAAGTCCGCCCTCTTTGGCTACTAAGTAACTTGCAAAATGAGTGGTTTTTCCTCCAGGAGCTGCACAAGTATCGAGTACCTTATCTCCAGGTTGAAGTTTTCCTACTTGGGCCACTAATGAAGAAGACTCATCTTGAACGGTAACCATTCCATCTTTGAATGCTTTCGACCCTAGTAAATCTCCTTCTTCAACAATCACTGCACGAGGAGACAATTTGCTCGGCTGAACCGTCACACCTTCTTCTTGAAGAAGAATTTTTGCTTCTTCAATCGACATCTCTGGATTTTGAATACGCGCACTTAGGTGAGGAGCAATATTTAAACTTGGGAAAATTTCTCTAGCCTCTTCTCCGTATTGTTCAAATAATAAATCCACAATCCAACGTGGCATACTATATTCAACACTCAAACGTTCACGTTCATCTTTAATAGAAGAAACTCCATCGAATTCAGCACGTTGAACATTTCGAAGAACACCGTTGACGAATTTCGCAATCCCTTGATGGCCACGTTTCTTCGCAATTTGAACGGCTTCAAAAATAGCTGCATGATCAGGCACTCGGTCTAAATACGCCATTTGGTATACAGTCATTCGTAGGAGACTTAGCACCCATAATTCCATTTTCTTTTGTTTCTCGATAAATGGTTTTAAATAGAAGTCTAATGTCAGTTTACGCTGAATCGTTCCATAGAATAATTCCGTTAACAAACCTCTGTCTCTTGCATCCAGTTTGTGCTTTTGTAACACATTTTGAAACGCAACAGTCGAGTATGCTTGATTCTTTTCTACATTCGTTAATAATTCTACGCAAATGTCACGTACATTACTCATGGTTTAATCCCTCAAAAATGGCATCATCCTTCAACCATTCTGAAAATCCATTCATAAATGCCTTCGCATCCATTTGAGCTTTCCCTGCTGGTTGAAGACGTGTAATCTCAAGAACAGTTCCGCTTCCACAAGCCACATATAAACGTCCGCCTTCTACAAATAAGCTTCCTGGTGCTTTAGTGGTTTCTTTAGACGTTAATGCAACGCCCCACATCTTCACACGATTCCCGTTTAAAATCGTAAATGAAGTTGGCCATGGACGTAATCCACGAACGAAGCAATCTACTTCAGTCGCTGTTTTATTCCAGTCGATTTGTTCTTGGTCTCTTGAAATATTTAGAGAGAACGATACTAGCGATTCGTCTTGTTCTACTTCAGTTATCGTTCCAGCAAATAACGCTGGTAATGTTTCAATCAATAAGTCTGCTCCAACAACGCTTAATTTTTCAAACATACTAGCAACGTCATCTTCACCAGTAATTGGAATGGCGCGTTGTGAAATAATCGCACCCGCATCCATCTTCGCAACCATTCGCATAATTGTTACGCCTGTTTCTTTATCTCCATTCATAATTGCATAATGGATTGGCGCCCCACCACGATATTTTGGTAGTAATGACGCATGAACGTTCACCGCACCAAAACGTGGGAAGTTTAAAAACTTCGTTGGCAAGAATTGACCATAAGCTGCCGTTACAATTAAATCTGCATCTAGTTGCATCAACTCTTCCAATTCCTGCGACCCACTTAATTTTTCAGGTTGATAGACAGAAATATCATGCTCCAATGCGACTACCTTTACAGGAGTTGGTGTAATAATCTTCTTACGTCCAACTGCACGGTCTGGTTGTGTCACAACAGCAATCACTTCAACTGTGTCATCTTCAATTAATCGTTTCAAAACACCTGTTGAAAATTCAGGCGTTCCCATAAAAATAACTTTCTTCATTTTTCACCTCTATAAGAAATGTTGTGGTTCCATATCAATCGTCATGAGTAATTTCTTCGAACCCACTTCTTGCGTTTCCATCATCAATTGCTCAAGAAACTCTTGCAGTTGCGGTTCGTTTTTGTATTTCACAATAATTTGGAAATAATAACGATTATTCATTCGCGCAATCGATTTAGCAGTTGGGCCTAACACAACTGCATTCGGCGACACGTTCGCCTTCAACGCCTTATGCACTTCAACGGCTTTCTTCAAAGCCACCCCTTCTTCTTCACTAGAGAAAGTAATCATCGTTGTAAAGAAGTACGGTGGATAGTTTGCCATATGACGCATCCGCATCTCTGTTTCAAAGAATCGTTCATACTGATGACCTTGCGCTAATTGAATCGCATAGTGAGTTGGGTTATAAGTTTGGATAAATACCTCACCTGGTTTATCCCCACGCCCCGCACGTCCTGAAACTTGGGTCAGTAGTTGGAATGTTTTTTCCGAGCTTCTAAAGTCAGGAATATTCAATGCCGTATCTGCATTAATTACTCCAACGAGAGTTACGTTAGGATAATCAAGTCCCTTCGCAATCATTTGCGTTCCAATTAAAATATCGGCTTCTTGATTCTCAAACTGTTTCAGAATCGCCTCATGTTGCCCTTTACGTCTTGTCGTATCCACATCCATTCGTACAATGCGAGCATCTGGGAACACTTCTTGCAATTCTTCTTGCACCTTCTGCGTTCCTGTTCCAAAATAACGGATTTGTCGGCTATGACATTTCGGACAAAAATTAGGAATATGTTCTTCATGACCACAATAGTGACATTTCATACTTCTTGTATCCATATGAAGCGTTAATGAAATATCGCAATTAGGACATTCCAAAACTGTTCCACAATCACGACAAAGTACAAATGAAGAATATCCGCGTCGGTTTAAGAGTAAGACACTTTGTTCTCCTCGTTCTAATCGTTTTTCGACCGCATCTAGTAACGTCTTCGAAAACGATCCTTTTTGATGAACGAATTCCGTTCTCATATCAATCAAATGAACTTCTGGTAATAGTTGCGCCCTTGCACGTTTCGTTAATCGTAGAAGTGTATACACTCCCTTTTGTGCACGCGCACGGGACTCAAGACTTGGAGTCGCACTTCCTAACACCACTGGACAGTGATGATATTCCCCACGCCAAATCGCTACATCGCGAGCGTGATATCTTGGAGACTCATCTTGTTTATATGTTGCTTCGTGTTCTTCATCTAAAATAATAATTCCGATGTTTTCTAATGGAGCAAAGACTGAAGAACGAGCACCGACCACAATGTCTGCTTCCTTATTCTTAATCTTACGCCATTCATCGTATTTTTCTCCGACACTCAACCCACTATGAAGCACCGCTACACGGTCTCCAAAGCGAGACTTGAATCGGTCGACCATTTGAGGAGTCAATGCGATTTCTGGGACGAGCATCATCGCGCTCTTTCCTTTTTCAATCACTTCCCCAATCCATTGTAAATACACTTCTGTTTTCCCAGAACCTGTTACACCTTCTAACAAGTATACTTTTGACGTGTCGGTATCGATAGATTCTTCTTTCACTCGGTCAAACGCGACTTGTTGTTCAGGATTTAACTGGAATGGAGCACTCTTTTTAAAGACTCTTCCTTTATAAGGGTCGCGGTTCACTTCTTTTTGAACAATCGTAATCCAATTACGTTCTACTGCGAATTTTAAATCGGCTGTTGTGAAATCCGTATCCTCTAAGAAACGTCTCTTTTCGATTTCCATCACTTCCATCGAAGCGAGTGTTTTTAAGAGTGCTACTTTTTTCTTCGCACGCGCAGAGATTGTAGGGATAAACTCTTCATACTCTTGCATCACATAATTCAATCGAATCCAGTCTTCTGTTTTTACCTTGGCACGGTCTTTAACAACCGTCTCGATGACCACTGCACCCTCTTTTTTCAACTTCATCAATTGTTTTAAATGATCCTGTAGCAGGTCATCGGTATAAAGCAATGTAGTTTCGTAATGGAAAATTTCTCGAAATACATCTTCATGTTCTTTCGGATTCACTAACACAAATCGTTTTTCATAATTAGATTTCAACATCGCTGGAAGCATCGTTTGATAACATTGAATAAGGAAGGCATGAATCTTCTTCGATAAATACGCTCCAAGCTCTATCATTTCTGGTGACAAGACGGGATCTAAATCCATTAAATGCAAAATATCTTTTACTTCTCCGTCAAAATCTACTTCGTCACTAAGTGCTAGTACGAATCCAGAAATACTACGTCCACCAAACGGAACTGCAACACGCATTCCTACTTCAATACTCTCTTGTAAAATTTCTGGGACATGATAATCAAACGGTCGATTCACTTGAATGACTGGAACGTCAACGATTACTTTTGCATACATCTTCTCACCTCCAAAATAGTTTTACTACTCATTATACCATAATGCACTTTAATTTGTTGTCGCTTGCTCTACACTTTAAAACTACGAAAAGAAAAAAGCCAAGGGAGTTTCCCTTGACTATAAATTTGATTATACGTGTTCTGGTTTGCTATCTTCACGGATTGTTAAGTCACCAGCAACTACTTCTTCCAACGCACGGCCTACGTTTTTATGTGATTCGTAGTGTTCTAACATTGGTGGTTCATGGTGGTGTAATTCATGCGCACGTTTGCTTGATAAAATAACTAATGAATATTTTGAATCGATTTTTTTCAATAATTTATCGATTGATGGATATAACATCATAATAGATTCCCTCTTTCTAATCTTCTTCTAAAATTTCTTCTAACTCATCTTCGAACTCTTCAATGCTTTCCAAGTTTCTTTGGATGCGTAAATGTTCTGTTTGAATAATTGCTTCGATTTGTTGAACCGCATTTTCTACTTTGTCATTGACAACAGAGTAATCATAATACTTCATCAAACCAAGTTCTTCTCTTGCAACCTTCATACGGTTTTTAATCACTTCGTCTGAATCTGTTCCACGGTTTACGATGCGAGATTCTAGTTCATGCAAATCAGGTGGTGTTAAGAAAATAAACACCCCATCTGGCATAGCTTCACGTACTTGAAGCGCTCCTTGAACTTCAATTTCTAAGAATACATCTTTTCCTTTGTCTAATGTTTCTTGCACATAATCTAAAGGCGTTCCGTAGTAGTTTCCTACATACTCCGCGTATTCTAATAATTTTTTATTTGCAATCATCTCTTCAAAATCTTCTCTTGATTTGAAAAAATAATCTTTTCCATCCACTTCACCTGGTCTTGGCTTACGAGTCGTTGCAGATACAGAGTACACGAATTCTTGATTGTCTTTTGCAAAAATTGCTGCACGAACTGTTCCCTTGCCGACACCTGAAGGTCCAGATAAAACGATTAATAAACCTTTTCTTGCCATAATCGTTTGAAAACTCCAATCTCTTTACATCTTTTTACTATAGTATCACAAACACTATTCTCTCAACAACCAAAAGTATTGTAAATTCAATAAAAAATCATTATCCATCTGTTTTCTTTTGATTTTCTATTATTTCAGTAAACTACTCCAAACGATTTATACTCAAAACAAAAAGGCTGGAAAATTCCAGCCTTCCCTTTATGCAATTCGAATATTTTTCCATCGTCCACTTCTAAATCGAAGGAGAATAATCATGTCCCTGATAAATTGGTCGATAAAGACTGCATACCATGCACCAGCAAGTCCCCATCCAAAGAAGTTTACAAACACATATCCTACACTTAATCGAATGACGCATGATCCGATAAAAATTGCAATGAGTGGCCATACTGTATCTCCTGCCCCACGCAGTGCTCCAGAAGTAATCAATTGATGACTTTGGAACGGTTGAACGAACGCAACGATGGATAAAGCAATAACGGTATTTTGAATAATTTCCACGTTATCCGTATACATCCCTGCTAAAAATGTTGCACCAAAATAGATTGAAGCAGACATCATAATTGCTAACATTAACCCGATGCGCTGGCACATTTTGGTATAGCGCTCTGCCAACTTCTCACTCTTAGCCCCAAGCGATTGTCCCATCAGTGACGAAGCTGTAATCCCGAATGCTTGAGCTGGAGAGTACGATAGAGAAAGTACATTCAGAGCAATTTGGTGAGCCGCATAAACATTATTTCCTAGTCCTGAAACGATCTTCAAGAACATGATAACTCCAAAACGTAGTGCCAGTTGTTCTAATGCTGTTGGAATTCCGATACGTACTAAATCGTGCATCACTTCCACCCTAAATTCAAATTTCTCCTTAAAATCGAGTTTTAGAATACTTTTTCCTGATAAAATATAACGTACATTTAACACCATCGCGATTAAATTCGATGCAGCTGTAGCAATCGCCGCTCCTGTAACGCCTAATGCCGGAAAACCAAACATCCCGTAGATTAAAATGGCATTTCCTAAAACATTACAGCTATTGGCTATAATATTATTCTTCATCGGAGTTTTGGTTTCACCAATCCCTCGAAGCGCTGCTGTTACAGTAAACGATAGTGATTGGAAGATAAATCCAATGGTGACAATTCTAAAGTAGTCCACACCGACATTAATAACTGTCGCATCGCCCCCAAGTAAAGATAAGATTTCCGGGGCGAAAATCAGCATCAATATTGCTGTTGGTATCACACAAAATACCATCGCAAGAATCATTACATGCTTCAGGATACTTCCCATGCGATTGTATTTCTTTGCTCCAAAATACCTAGCAATAATCGCAGTCCCGCCGACATTTAATGCCTGAATCAAACTTAGTCCAAGGAACATTGGTTGGTTTGTCATCCCAACTGCAGAAACAGCTGCGGCAGTATCCCCTGGAATCTTACCCACCATCATCATATCGACCATTCCAAAGAGTGCACCAAGAAGTACTTCCACAAATACCGGCCATACAATCACAAATATATTTTTTCGAAGTTCTTTATTCGTAAGTTGTTGCTCAACTTCCACGAAACCAATCCTCTCACTTTAAAATGTAGTTACTATTTTACACCTGTTTCTCTTACAAAACAAATAAGCGACAAAAAATTTTGTCGCTTATTGTCTATCGTTTTCCATCCCATTCGGCATAAAATTGCTTTAAATAAAGTTCTAAAAATTCATGCCGCCCTTTCGCTAATTTCTTACCATAGTCTGTATTCATCAAATCTTTTAACTTCAGTAATTTTTCATAGAAGTGCATAATTGCTGTCGATTCACCGTTTCGATATTCTTCAGGCGTTAAGTTTTCACGTGGCTTCATTTCTGGTTTGTGAATTGGCCTTCCTGTACTTCCAGAATAACACATCACTCTGGCAATACCGATAGCTCCAATAGCATCCAATCGATCAGCGTCTTGCACCACTTTTCCTTCAAGAAAGAGATCTTGCTTCTCCTGATGATTCTTAAACGACATTCTCGTAATAATCGACACAATAGCTTCAATTTGTACCGGAGTCACTTCGATTGAAGTTAGAAATTTTTTCAATTCCTTCAATGCATCTGCTGAATCTTGGACAATTTTATCGTCGATCACATCATGTAGTAGCGCTGCAGCTTCACAGATAAATAAATCTGCCTCTTCGACTTTTGCAATCGTCTTTGTCGTATTAACGACGCGTTCAATATGCGACCAATCGTGCCCCGAAGTATCTGAGCCGAGCACTCTTTTTGCATATTGTTCCATCGCTTTTAATTGTTCTTGTTGCTTCATACTTCCTCTTCCTCAGGATACTTGATGCCCCATTCACGGCGTAAGTCGGTCATGATTTTCATCACATCGACCGTATATTCTAGATGCATGTGGTCTACTCCTGTATCGATTGTTGACTCCATATCGAGCACTTCATAGGCTAAGGCATCTAGACCTAGTTCATCTTCAAAAGTTTCAACGTGTCCATCTTCTGTATAAGTAATCGTTGCTTTATGTGCTCGTGGATAATCGACAATCTCAATATACCCTTTGTCGTAAGCAATCACTCCGCGTTTTGGTTGTTTAGCATGGAGCGTCATCGTGACAGTTGCCATTTCTCCAGCATCATTCGTCAAAACGATTCCAGCTTGTTCATCCACACCCGTTGGCGCTAATTTCACTTGAGAAACCATCGAACTAGGAGCTTCACTCATGAAATAGCGAATACAAGACAGAGCGTATACACCGATATCAAGTAATGCTCCTCCTGCTAGATTGCGATTGAAGAACCGGTTCGTCATATCATAATCTTTATAACTACCAAAATTCATCTGAATCATGCGGAGTTCGCCCAATTTTTCAGTTGCTTTTCTTAATTGTTTATAGACTGGCATATGGTACAGCGTCATCGCTTCAGCCAAAATAACATTATTTTCTTTAGCGAGTTGCAAAGCTTCTTCCAGCTCTTCACTGTTTAGCGTAATTGCCTTTTCACATAATACGTGTTTCCCAGCAGCTAATGCTTTTCGTAAATAGTGAATATGAGTGTTGTGTGGTGTTGAAATATAAATAATATCCACTGCAGGATCTGTAAAGACATCATCAATTGCATCGTATACTTTTTCAACACCATATTTTTGGGCAAATTTCACGGCATTCTCATAGGTGCGATTGGCCACACCATAGAGTTTTCCATTTAAAGATTCCATTGCTACGGCTAATTCATTCGCAATAACGCCAGTTCCGATAGTGACCCAGTTCTTTGTTACTTTTTGTTGCATACACTCTACCTCCAAAATTCGTTACTTTCATGATACCTGCCGAAGTGTGAAAACTCAACTCTGGCGTACAAAAAAAGCTAGACCGAAGCCTAGCTTAATGTGTTACGATAAATTGTTTAATCAATTGAATGAGTTGTTTTTGTTGCTCTTCGGCACTCATTGTCGCCTCACCATCACCCTTTTGCTGACCATAAAGTCCAAAGCCACTATGATTTCCACCCTCAATCGATGTATAGAGTGTAGATTCTGGCAACCGAGATTTGGCATCTTCATATTTTTCTTGTTTCAAAATTTTATCGTTCGAAGCCGTAATGGATAATACAGGAATTTGTGTTTCACTGATATCCGTACTCTGATCTGGATAACTTGCTAGTAAAATTAACCCTGCTACTTGACCCATCTCGTTCAATTTTTTCGCTTCAATCGTCGAAACAACTCCCCCTAGAGAATGCCCTCCGACAAACACTTTATCCAAGTGCTCTTCTTTTACGATAGTGGCCATCGTTCCATTATCCAATACTGGTAAATTTAACTGAGAGGAAATAATGTACACTTCAATCCCTTCTTTAGCGAGTCCATCTGCAAGTTTTGCATAAGCTTGCGGTTCAACTAAAGCTCCCGTATAAAATAAAAGGGTTCCTTTCTTTTCTCCAGTCACCTCAAAATGAGTCCAGTTATTTTTCTGTTCAAATGCAGCAACATTCCACGTTTCTTGTGCCTCGGGAGTTGCTCGATACGTAAACATTTGAATCAATCCCAGAGCCAATAAAATAAATGCGAAAAGTACCCCAAAAACTCCGTACATGATTTTTCTTTGTTTTGTCATCTGTCATCTCTTCTCTCTATAAACCTTACCACTATAGGATACTACAACTGTATACAAAAACACAATACACCTAATACAAGTGATACCGTATACGGTATCACTTAACTTTTAAAACCGAAATTTGAGTGAGCAAGTTGTTCGAGTTAAATTAAATCAATAAAAACAACCAAAAAAGGTGGATGCAATGCATCCACCTTTTTACAATTCAGATTAATTTTCTGATTCGGCTTGTTTTTTACGTTTATTGGCTTTTTCACGTTCGCCTTTATTTAGAATTTGTTTTCTTAAACGAATCGTTTCTGGAGTAATTTCGCAGTATTCATCGTCTGATAAGAATTCTAATGACTCTTCAAGAGATAGTTTCTTAGGAGTCTTAATCACTGAAGTTTGGTCTTTTGTTGCTGAACGAATATTTGTTTGTTGTTTTGCTTTCGTGATGTTAACTGCTAAGTCATTTTCACGAGAGTGTTCCCCAACAATCATTCCTTCATAAATTTCAGTACCTGGTTCAGTGAAGATCACACCACGTTCTTCAACACCCATAATTCCGTATGTTGTTGCTTTACCTGTATCTGTTGAAACAAGTGCCCCATTACGACGTCCGCCGATGCTTGTTGGAATGTATGGTAAGTATTGATCGAATGTGTGGTTCATGATTCCGTAACCACGTGTCATTGATAAGAATTCAGTTGTATATCCTAATAATCCACGAGCTGGAACTAAGAAGACAATACGAACTTGTCCGTTATCATTGTGTTGCATATCTTGCATTTCACCTTTACGGTTACTTAATGATTCGATGATTGAACCCATGTATTCTTCAGGAGTATCGATTTGTACACGTTCAAATGGTTCACATTTCACGCCATCGATTTCTTTGATGATTACTTCTGGACGAGATACTTGTAATTCGTATCCTTCACGACGCATGTTTTCGATTAAGATTGATAAGTGTAATTCCCCACGCCCTGATACGATCCATGCGTCTGGTGAATCAGTTGGTTCAACTTTAAGAGATACGTCTGTGTGTAATTCACGCATTAGACGTTCTTCAATCTTACGTGCTGTTACAAACTTCCCTTCGCGTCCCGCAAATGGTGAGTTGTTTGTCAAGAATGTCATTTGTAATGTTGGTTCGTCAATGTGTAATACTGGTAAGCTTTCATGTGTATCTACTGGAGTTACTGTTTCTCCAACGAAGATATCTTCCATACCAGATACAGCGATTAAATCCCCTGCTTTTGCTTCGTTGATTTCTAAACGGTTTAATCCGAAGAAACCAAACAATTTAGTAACACGGAAGTTTTTCTTTGTACCGTCTAATTTTAATAGTGTTACTTGGTCCCCAACTTTGATTGTTCCACGGAAGACACGTCCGATACCGATACGTCCAACATAGTCATTATAGTCTAATAATGATACTTGGAATTGTAATGGTTCATCTGAATTGTCTACCGGAGCCGGGATATGTTCGATAATTGTATCGAATAAGTAATCCATTGTTTTTTCTTGGTCCGCTGGGTTATCTGATAAACTTGAAGTTCCGTTTAATGCTGAAGCATAAACTACTGGGAATTCTAATTGATCATCATCGGCACCTAATTCGATGAATAATTCTAATACTTCATCGACAACTTCTTCTGGACGAGCAGCGTCACGGTCGATTTTGTTAACTACAACGATTGGTGTTAAATGTTGTTCTAATGCTTTTTTCAATACGAAACGAGTTTGAGGCATTGTACCTTCATACGCATCCACTACAAGAACTACACCGTCTACCATTTTCATGATACGTTCTACTTCTCCACCGAAGTCCGCGTGTCCTGGTGTATCCATGATATTGATACGAGTTCCTTTATATTGAACGGCTGTATTCTTCGCTAAAATTGTAATACCGCGTTCACGTTCGATATCGTTTGAGTCCATGGCACGTTCTGATAATTCTGTACGTGCATCTAATGTATCTGATTGTTTTAATAATTCATCCACAAGTGTTGTTTTACCGTGGTCAACGTGGGCGATAATAGCAATATTGCGAATATCATTTCTTAATTTCATGTTTTCCTCCATTGATTGACAAAATGAAAGTGATGGAATCTGAACGCTAAAAGAGCCCTTCCATCACCTAAACTTCTTCTCTTAACTCAAAAAGTATACTACAAAAACGCTATAAACTCAAAAGATAAAACATAATGGACATCCCTAACTTACATTCGTTAAGAAGAGATGCCCATTTTTATTTTTAGTTATTTTGCTTCAAACCAGTTATCCCCTACATTACTATCTGCGCGTAGTGGAACTTTCAAGCTCACGGCATTTTCCATGACTTCTTCTACTAAGCTTTGAAGGCTTTCTAATTCGTCTTGTGGCACTTCGAAAATCAGTTCATCGTGCACTTGCAATAATAGGTTTGCTTTGAATTTACGTTCTCTCATTTCACGGTCCAATTCAATCATCGCCATCTTCAAGATATCAGCGGCACTTCCTTGGATTGGTGAGTTCATCGCTGTACGTTCGGCAAATGAGCGTAAATTAAAGT
>JABZYV010000041.1:0-14428 GCA_015264955.1 Streptococcus sp.
TTATTCTCCTGTGGCTCTTTGAGGCTTGGTAGGATTGAGACCTAGGCTCAATCCGGTGCCTTTACTATCATCACTATGAAGATGTCCCCAGAGGGCGATTTAAGACAACGTCTTAACTTTCATTTTCATTGAATCAATAGATTTTATTACAATTCTCTTCGTCCTTCGATGGCACGGAAGAGAGTCATTTCGTCTGCGTATTCGATGTCGCTTCCGACCGCTAGCCCATGAGCCAGACGCGTTACTTTAATGCCAGCTGGCTTAATAAGACGTGACAAGTACATGGCAGTCGCTTCACCTTCCGCTGTCGCGTTGGTCGCGATTATAACCTCCTGGACTTCCGGATCCTGCAACCTCGTAATCAAGGACGTAATGTTAATATCATCCGGCCCCGTCCCTTCCAGCGGAGACAATACCCCGTGAAGCACATGATAGAGCCCTTTATATTCCTTCATCCGCTCCATACTCATCACATCTCGGGCGTCTTCCACCACAAGAATCTTCGTACGGTCGCGAGTTGGGTCCGCACAAATTTCGCACGGATCTTCTTGCGTCACATTTCCACAAACGGAACACATATGCAGGTCACGCTTGCAGCTGATGAGCGAATTCGCAAAATTTAAGACGTCTTCTTCACGCATATCCATGCAGAAGAAGGCAAGTCGTGCAGCCGTCTTCGCACCAATTCCCGGCAGCTTCATAAAGCTATCCATCAATCGTGCAATCGGTTCTGGATAATGCATGCTCAAACCTCCAATCGATTAAAATCCTGGGATGTTTAATCCTTTCGTGAACTGACCCATTGTTTGGTCGTTGGCTTTTTCTGCTTGCGTTAACGCATCATTTGTCGCCATTAACACTAAGTCTTGTAATAATTCTACATCATCTGGATCCACCGCTTCTGGTTTGATTTCCACGTTTAAGACTTGGCGTTTCCCGTTCACAGTCACTTTTACTAAATCACTTTGAGAAGTTCCTGTGTATTCTGTTTGGTTTAACTCTTCTTGAGCTTGCGCCATTTGTTTTTGCAATTTTTGCATTTGTTTCATCATGCCTTGCATATTTCCCATTCCACGCATCGTTAATTCCTCCGTCTCTATTCTTCGATTTGCACGATGTCTTCCCCGAAGAGTTCAATCGTGTCGTTTACTTTCTGTTCAAATGCTTGTTGTTCTGGTGTGAGCGCTTCTTCCACGGCCGGTTCTTCCGTCACGATGGATACAGCTTCCTCTTCTTGGTTCTTCTTGCGTTCTTGTAAGAAATCCGCACGAATTTGTGGCCATTGATGTTGTGTCACTGCCACGAACGTCCCACTGTAGCCACCGAGGCGTTCCAGATGTTCTTGGATGACCTCACGGAATCCTGGTCTTGTTTCTGAAATGTCACACAAGTGGTCGTACGCAAATCCGAGGACGAATCCATTTGGCCCCGCCGCATTCACCGTTGATTGGCTCAACAGCGCTTGTTCTTGCGGGTTCAAGCAACTGAGTAAGTCGCCCCACAAGTCGCGTACCTTCAACAAGTCTTCGCGAGTTGCTTCCGTCAAGATTTTTTGGATGGCCGTTGTATTTGGCTTAAAGGCCGCACGCGTCGGTCTTGGTGCCTGCGCTTTTGGTGCTTGAGGTGCTTGAGGTACGCCACCTTGCAACAACGCGTTCATTTGCTGCTGCATTTGCGCGATTTGTTGTTGCAACTGTTGCACTTCTTCGCTACTTGGCAACGCTGGTGCACCAGAACTGGTTCTCGGTGTCAATGTGTATGGTTGCGCCATTTTAATCGTCAACACTTCCAGCGAAATCGTTGGTTTTGTCGTGAAGCGCATTTCTTGTTGCGTTTGATTTAACGCCTCTACAAAGCGGTATAAGAATTCCGGTTCCACTTCGTCTTTGAACTGAAGGAATCGCTCGCTACGACCGATTGCCTCGCCACTTTGTTTCGCGATAAGGAGGTCTCTAGCAAATTCCAACCATTCTTCCACAAGTCGGCTAGCTTCTTTCCCGATTTTGAAGAGCTGTTGTAATTTTTCAAGGGCTTCTTCAGCCTTTGTTTCTTGTAAGTCTTTCACGAAATCAATCATCAAGTCGTCTGTCAGACTTCCCGACACTTGAATCGCTTCGTCTAGCGTCACCTTGCCGTCGCCAAATGAAATCATCTGGTCGAGTAAACTCAAGGCGTCACGCATACCACCGTTGGCACATCTTGCCACCACACTTAAGGCATCCGCTTCGTACGGGGTTCCTTCTTGGCCGAGGATATACGCCAAGCGGTCGATAATTTCCTGCGACGTAATGCGTCTAAAGTCAAAGCGTTGCGTACGCGAGATAATCGTCGCTGGAATCTTATGCGGTTCCGTTGTTGCGAGAATGAAGATGACCTTTTGAGGCGGTTCTTCTAAGGTTTTTAACAGTGCGTTGAAGGCTCCTGTTGAGAGCATATGCACTTCGTCGATAATATAAATTTTGTATTCGGCTTGCGTTGGTGCATAACGCGCCTTGTCACGAATATCACGGATTTCTTCGACACCATTGTTGCTGGCAGCATCGATTTCGATGACATCGCCAATTGTTCCGTTCGTGATCCCTTTACAGATCTCACATTCGTTACACGGCTCACCGTTTGTTTGATTTGGACAGTTAATGGCCTTTGCAAACACCTTCGCGGCACTCGTTTTCCCTGTCCCACGAGGTCCTGTAAATAAGTAAGCATGACTCGTTTTGTGATTGCTAATCGCGTTCTTCAATGTATGCGTGACCGCACTTTGCCCGACCATATCATCGAACGTTTGAGGACGCCATTTTCGATATAATGCTTGATAAGCCATTTTACTTCCCTGCCTTTTTCAAAATTTTACAGTTCTATTCTAGTATAGATTTGCTAAAAATTCTACTGCCCGATTCGTTTCATCGGTGCTTTCGAATTCTTGATAAAGCGGCTCTCTTTGCCTGCTCGAGTGATGAGTGAGAGCTGGTGTTTTGCACGTGTACATGTGGTGTACAGCATCATTTGTTCTTTCATCGTATGGTACGCTTCATCCGTCGCGTTCCAAATGATAACTTCGTCGAACTCCATCCCTTTAGCGACTTGAATCGTCGTTAACACGAAGCGGCTGCCCAGCGACTCACTGCTATCTTCCAGAAGAGCAATGTCGTCTTGGTCGAGTTGTTGGTACAATGCTTTGGCTTCGTCCATCGTACGGCAAAGAATCGCTGTCGTATGGTAGCCTTTTGGACTTTCTTCCAGTAACGTGTTTAAGCGCGCCATTTCTTGGCCTTCTTGTTCTAAGTATACCGCTACTTCTGCCCCTGAACGTGGGAACACATTTTTATCCAGCGGCCAGTTTAAAATCCCGTTTGCAAAACGTGAAATTTGCGCCGTACAACGGTAACTAATCGCTAAGTTGCGGTGCGTTAACGTGCGGTTTGCAAAAATCAAGTCCACGAGTTCTGGGTGTCGTTTTTCCAATGTGAAAATCGTTGTAGCCGTTGAGAATGATTGGAAGGTATCTCCCACTACCGTGAATTTCGCACGGAAATAATAGTTGGATAAGGTTCCAAGCCATAAGAGTGACACGTCTTGCACTTCGTCGATGAAGAGGTGGCTGAAGCCTGTGTAGTCACGAACCGGCGTCACGCGTGTTGCGACATATTGCAACAGACGGATTCCTTCTGCAGTGACTTGCATGCGGCTGCCTTCAATCTTCTTCAATGGAAGTGGCGCGTTGTCCGTCTTACCAAGTTCTTGGCGACGTGCTTTGGCTTCGGGCATCCATTTCACCACAAGAGCGGCAATATCCACGAATGCGAACATTTCCACTTGTTGCGTTACTTCTTGTACTTCCTTCTCGAACACTTTTTGTCCAAGAGCTTGGTAGTACTCTGTCTCGCTCTTTGTCTCCACGTCTTTCATCAACACTTCGATTTGCATCGCGTTCATTGATTCATAGACCGCTTTTGCCTTTTCAGACATAAAGAACTTCGTGAGACGGCGTTTCAACGTACGCTCGAGCACGGTTTGCATTTGCGTTAATTGTTGTTGCAACGGTAGTGCTGTATTCACGCTTTCGACTAATTTTTGATAGTCTTTCATCGTAAATACGGCTTGTCCTTTAATTCCGATGGCACGGTATGGTAAATCTTTCGCCGATAAGCCTTCGATATTACGGTGTACAAGCGCAATCCACTCGCTGTCTGTTAAATACACTTTGCGCGTTGGCACTTGGCTGAGCGCCGTTGTTTTATGCAAATACATTTTGCGATAAAGCTCGATAGTATGTTGCGCTAAGGTTTGTTGGTACAATTCACTTCCCGTTAAGCTTGGGATTACGTGTGAAACGTATTTGGCAAACAATTGGTTACGCGACAACAGAAGCATATCGCTCATACGTTTGTCTTTTGCTTGGTACATCAAGTACGCAATGCGTTGTAGTAAAATCGTTGTCTTCCCACTTCCGGCACATCCATTCACGATGAACCAGTCTTTTGGATTTAAACGAATAATTTCATTTTGTTCTTTTTGAATCGTCGCCGTGATTCCTTCTAGGTGTCCGTCACGGTTTGTCGGTGCGCTTAAGGCATCCATCAATAATGATTCTTCATTTTCAATGTCATAAACAGATTTTAATTCACCCTTACGGATGACGATATCGCGTTTTAAGAAGGCTTGAGCTTTCTCGAAGCCATTTGGTGTTTCGTATTGAAGCTCTCCTAATGTTCCTTCGTAAAATAGGCTTGCGATTGGAGCACGCCAGTCATACACTTGCACATTGTCGTCTTCGTCAAAGAAAGTTGCAGGTCCGATATACATCTTCTCAACTCTCTCGTCTTTTTCAAATTGAACGTCAATTCTTCCAAAGTATGGAGATTCCAATTGGTTTTCTAATTGTTGTACTCCATACTGAATGGTATCTTGTCTAGCGATATCCAGGTCGCGCTCTTGCAATCGGTTTTTCTCGATCGCCACTTTTTGTTCCATTAAGTCCTGCACGATTTCTAAGTGCTGCACTTCTTCTTGGAAACTCTGATTTTTCATGCGACTATTCTCCCTCCACTGGATACTCTTTTCATAAAAACAGGCTGAACCGTTGGTCCAGCCTGATTCTTCTTCTATGTACATACAGCACATAGCGAACGTTACTTATAGCTGCTTCCTTCCGGACCTGACTCGATTCATAAGTTCGCTATTGCCATACGGCCTAACGGCACGTACTATTATACAAAACTTCTCCTCGAAAAGCAAGCAGATTTTGCTTGAAAAAGAAATTAACGGAAACGCTCCACATAGAGAGTGCGGATGGGGCTATCCCATGGGGTTTGGTGGTAGGAATTAGAGGAGTGATCCATACATAGTTTTCTCTTCTGAAAAACGCACCCTTGCGGGTGTTGATTTCTTCGAATGCTTGCGGATTTCTTCATAGTAGCTGTAACGTTGCACCGGTTCGAGCCTATAGTCTCTCACCTTTAAAGCCTCAAAGGAGGTGTACGGAATGAATTCCTACACCTCCTAATTCGCATTTAATGCGTAACACGTTACTGCTACTATAGAATCCGCAAGCTTCTTCGAAATCAACGTGAAGAGAGTATATGTCTGCTCCCTACCGCAAACGATGGGAGTTCGTGCTTCTCTATGGTTTGTTTCTTTTTCAAGTGAATCTACTTTGTTTTCTAACATAAAACCGTGCCGGGGGATGGCAAAAGAGACACTAAAAAAGATAGTCTCTCCAGAAGGAAAAACTATCTAAGATGTTCGCTTGCGCTTACCGATTGCCGGCTTCTTTATTTTTCTTAGCATCCTCTGCTAGGTACATGATTGGGAGGAGGATAAAGATGAAATGGCTTGTGACTGCAGTGATCAACGCTACGCCTGTAAACATGTTTAGAATCAGGTGAAGGACAAGGGCTAACGCATTGACGACGAGCGCTATAACCATTAGGTCTTTTGTAAGTTGGTTTGTGTCTTGTTTTTTGATGTTGATTTTCATTTGAATCGCTCCTTAACTGTTTTCCTTGTCTTTATTAAATCATTTTAAGGAGTCGTACAACAGGCACTTTTGTCATTGATTGTCATTACTAAAGTCATGGCCTGTTGATTTCGTAGGAACAGCTATTATGAAGAAATCCGCAAGGTCCTGAAGAAATCACCCATAAAAAAACAGCAAACCAGATTGATTTGCTGTTTGTTCTCTAAAATAATTTATGCTTTGGATGGTTTTGATAAGAAGAATAGGTAAAGTCCAAAGGCTAATTTAATAAAGGCATCGATATAGGCGATGGTCACGAGAGAGCTTTGAGGAGAAAGATATCCTACCGCTGCATTAATCACGCATGCCAATCCTAGGAAGATCATTGATTTCCCATGAACGAAATAGTACGGGAAGAAATGAATTCCTGTTGCTAGGAGCGCGCCTAACCAGATGAGTCTCCAGTTTTCTGTTTCGAAGAATGGGCCACCTAATAACACTAATAAGATAAATAAAAGAATTACTGAGTATAAGGACACTTTTCGTTGGAAAGGTGTTGAAGGGCCATCCGAGAATTTATGGAGTACTTTTTTATTCAGATTGATAGAAAAGAAGCTCACCATATAGCCGATACTGAAGACCTGCATATTAATGATTTGTTCTCCACCTACAACCGTCGCGAGTGCAATCACGAATGCGACTGCGATGAGCCATAAGCCACACGCTTTTTTGTAGTTGAATTCTAACGTTTCTCCTTTGTTATAACCTAAAAATGACATACGAATTCCTCCAGTTCACTTTGAGACTTTTAACAACATCCTCTATTCTACTCCTGTAAATATCGGATTTCAATCATCGCACTTTTGTCGTTGCTTTCCATTTTTAAAGTCATAATTGTATCGATTTCGAAGGAACTGCTATTATGAAGAAATCCGCAAAGTTCCGCAGAAATCAAAAGAAGCACAGCCTCGTAATCGAAGCTGTGCGAATCATCATTGATTAAAAAATTGCTGTGAAAGCAGAGATTAGACCAAAGAAGATACCAGGTGCGTTTGCAGCTGCTAGTGGAATATCACGGTCTGGTTTGAATAATCCATAGTATACCCATAATGAGCAGTTTAATGCGGCAACGAGTGGTTGAATAAAGTCCCCTTTGTGTCCGGCTAAGTTATTCATAATTTGCGGAATATAAGCTACATACATAGCCACAGACATACATGTTGCGATCCACCCTAAGACTTGTGTTTGTTTTTCTGATAATTTCATATTTACTGCTCCTTTCCTTTTTCGAACTATGTAAAATTTTATATAAAATGAAAATGATTTTCAAGAGTGGATAACCGTTTACAATGATAAGTTTTTGTTAAGAACGTTAAAAAGCACAGCTTCCTACTCGGCAAGCTGTGCTTCTTTTGCTTCTTGTTTACGTTGTTTATTGCGTTCGCGAAGGCCTTTGAAGAAGGTCTGCAAGATTTCTTTGCATTCGTCTTCCAAGATGCCTTGCTCGACTTCGACTTGATGGTTGAACCGCTCGTCTTGAAGGAGGTTCATAAAGGTGCCGGCCGTCCCGGCTTTTGAGTCGAAGGCGCCGAATGTCACCTTTTTGAGCCGTGCGAGAATCATTGCTCCGCTACACATCGGGCAAGGTTCCAAGGTCACGAAGAGTTCGCAGTCTTCGAGTCGCCAGCTTCCAAGGTGCTGGTTGGCTTGGCGAATCGCTTTAATTTCGGCGTGAAGGGTGGCGTCTTGTTCCTTTTCGCGTAAGTTGTGGCCACGACCGATGATTTCACCATTCAAGACGACAACCGCCCCGATCGGTACTTCCGCTTGGTCATAGGCTTTCTGCGCTTCCTTCAACGCTTCCCTCATAAAGAATTCTTTTTCCTGAAGTTCCATGTTCTTACTGATAGACGCGCTTGGTCACGACTAGACTGTGCGGTCTCTCAAACTCCTTATCTAAGTAATCTTGATACGTCCCTGGGGAAATAAATCCTCGGGCGCTTAAAATATCGGTTCCTGCTGTTCCGACAATCGTATCGGCTAGCAGTACGCAGTTGGTACTCATCACGAAATACGTTTTGAATTTTGAAGAGACGAACTTGTACAATTTCGCATCCGCTTCTTGTTTTAACTTATAGGCGTACATCGGCTCTTCCTTATCGATTCCAGGATGTGCTGGTTTCACGGTTTTTGGTGGATCCCACGGCACTGTGAGCGACATCAGTTTAGCGATTTCCTTATCGATGGCAGTCATTTGTTCTGGAGACAAGGCTAGGCCATAACCGAGTAAAGTTTTATGGTTTTCGCGTTTACAAAATTCGATGTATTTTTCACGGTCGGCACTAAAAAGAACCCCATCCCCCATCGCTCCAAACAGGCGCTCCGAATTCGTATCGTAGTTCCCGAATGAAATAATGCGTCCCTTATAACAAATATCGACATGCCCGATTGCCCCAAATCCGTCTTTTGTGACGTGAATAAACATTTCTAAGTTTGGTTCTGCATTTTCTTTGGCACGGTCGTAAATTTCAGAAGCGGTTTCGCCTTCTCCAAGTTCCAACGCATCATTGATTTTTTGCAAAGTCACACGAGGAATAATCGCAGCCAGTACCAACGGCATCCCTCGACGCAAGCGTCTACGAATAACTTTCTTCCCAACTTCGGCCTCGAAGAACCAGCCGTCACGAATATTGCTAATCCCATGCCCGATGAAATAAAGCGCAAGGAAGAACATTTGTAAGTTGCCGTCGCCCCCAAGAGCCAGTAAAGTCGCTACCCCGACAACTGAGAGCCAAATGGTATCAATGAGCAAGCGCAGTCGCGGGCGGATGCCGTCTTTGACATAAATATAGTACGTCACACCACTAATTCCCGCATTCATCACTTCGTTAAGCCCCATCAAGATACTGACAATCGCAATCGGAAGCGAGATAAAAAATTGATTTCCTGCTAAAAATCCGTAAAGGAAAAATTTAGCAACATTCAGCCATAATGGATCTTTTGCCGCCGCCTTACTAAACCAACGGAACAAGAAATTCCATAGTTCACGAGCCCATAAGAATGTTAAAAACAGACGTAACATCAATTCTGGGAAGCTTGGTCCGTAGATTAGGAGCAACACCCCAGCAATAAGGAATGCAATCCCTTCAATTAGGAGCTTTTTCCCTGTAATCCCTAGTTCACTAATTTTCTTCATCAATTATACCTCCTACAGCTACCACTGAAGCAGCTTGTTCATGTTTCTCCACCCATTCTTTCACGAAACGGTAAATCACGGCAAAAATTGGTATGAAGAAAATCATTCCTACTAAACCAAAGAGATTTCCACCGATTAACGCAGCAGCAAGGGTTAGCACCGTTGGCAATCCAACGGAACTGCCGACAACCTTCGGATAGACGACATTTCCTTCCACTATTTGAACGATCATAAAGACGACAAGTGAAATGAGTGCTTGAATTGGGCTTTCTGTAAAGGTGAAAAGCATTCCAATTCCGCACGCCATAAACGGCCCGATATACGGAATGAATGAGAGTACTCCGGACAGCACCCCAACAAGTCCTGCATATGGCAACCCTACAAGAGAGTATCCAGCAAAAATCATAACCCCAACGATTCCCGCCTCGATGATTTGACTCATCAAGAAACGGTCATACGTATCCATGATGACTTCCCCAACATAAGTAATGTGCTCGATTTTATCTTTTGGCAAGACCACATTAAGAATGCGAAGCGTTAAACGTGCGAGCATTTCCTTACTTGCGAGAATATTAATCATGAAGAAAATCCCCATAATTACAGAGAACACATTTGAGAAGAGCCCTGAAATATTCGTTGTAAATCCGCCAAGGAATGTAATGACAGACGATACGATATTGCTTTGACTTAGTGAGTCGGTAATCTGACTCACTTCACTGGATTGCATTAATTTTGAATGTTGTACAAAATCCGCAACCACGAATAGTAAGTGATTTACACTATCGCCCAGTTGTGACACGGTTTTAGCAATCATCGGCGCAATAATCCAAATCAACAGCGAAATAATCAGAAGCAGAATCACAATAATGCTCAGGATTGCGACACTTCTACGCAGCTTTTGCGGGAAGTTTATCTTCTCCAACACTTGTTCAATTCGCTTCATTGGCACGTTTAAAACAAATGCCAAAATCATCCCTAAAATAAGCGGGAACATCATCCCAATAAATTCGGAAATCCATGTGAGGATGGCGCTAAAATTCAAGACGACAAGTAACGAAACAGCCGCCAGAGCAATCATCACTGCCCAATCTTTTCTAATCTTATCCATACTATAATTCCTTTTTTAATTGTTCTAAGAGCGCATTGCATCCCAATGTCACATCACGGTACGTCGCATCAAAGTCTCCTGTATACCACGGATCGGCAATATCGCGTGCGACTCCCGCCACTTCTAGTAAACGCGCCACCGTCGCATCCGATTTTCCATCAACAAAAGAGTGGATATTACGCACATTCGACGCGTCCATTCCAAGAATGTAGTCCGCATCCAGGTCCGTTGCATCCAACGTCCGTGACACAAGCCCCTTTGCGGAAATGCCGTGCTCCTCGAGTTTCTTGCGAGTACCGTGATGCACCGGATTCCCATGTTCCCACGTACTGGTCGCAGCGGAATCTATCGTAATTTTATCTTCCAATCCTTCTTCATGAACCATTTTTCTAAATACAGCTTCTGCCATCGGCGAACGACAAATGTTGCCCAGGCAGACGAACACAACCTTCATGACCGTCCCTCGCTTTCCATTCTTTCCCTTCACTATAACATACGAGCCACCCCCTTCGCAAAAAAATGTCTGTGTGGTGTTATAGCTTACTCGAACGAACTAAATTTTCTAAAATATCCCCTGTAGAAAACAAAGACAAGATTCCTTCAAATCCTTGCGGATTTTTTTATAATCGCTGTAATGGGGCACCGGCTTGAGCCTACGTCTCAAGCACTTTCGAGATTCAAACGGACTCTAAAAGAGTCCGGAATTCACTTCGAATGCTATCCCACATCACTTCGATTATAAAATCCGCATGATTTTCCGTAATCTTGTCTGCACTCTTTATTCAATTTTTGCTAGCAGTATTTCGTTCGAGTAAGCACATCCGCATTTTTTGCAAGGCCCCCTCATCTGTTACACTGCGAGAAACATATGAACGCATGTCACGCCCCTTCATCACCGCACCCCTGCAGCGACTATATTCCCTGCACCTAACTTATTTTTTCTTCTCTCCCTTTCTTTCGAATGAAGCAAAATCCATTTGAAATAAGGTCTAAAGGGCGAAGAATAAACGGAAGACCAAGGGATTCCATAGTAGCAACAATAAGGGAGTGCAACCAATGTGAATTACTGACTCTGGAAATTTATTTCCTAGAGTCAGTTTGAAGCTTGGTAGGAACTGAGACTACAGGCTCAGTCCGGTGCCCTTATTGTAGCAACTATAGAGACATCCCTTCGGTCTGAAGTTTATTCGTATGCCCTTTGGGCTATATTCTCTCTTCTTTTCAAATGGATTTTGCGTCCTTCGAAAACAAAAAATGGTGGACAGCCGTCCACCATTTTTTCTATTCTACTGTAACCGATTTGGCTAAGTTACGCGGTTTATCCACGTCTAAGCCTTTACCTAGAGAAGTGTAGTACGCGATTAATTGCGTTACCACAACTGATACGATTGGTGCTAATAAGATTGGCACCGCTGGAACGATGATATCGTCGCCTTCTTGTTCAACGCCTTCCATCGCGATTGTTGTTACGACAGCGCCACGAGCTTTCACCTCTTGGATATTTCCGCGAGTGTGGCTTGCTACTACTGGTTCGCTTAATAATGCGATAACTGGAGTGCCTTCTTCGATAAGGGCGATTGTTCCGTGTTTTAATTCCCCTGCGGCAAAGCTTTCAGTTTGCACGTATGAGATTTCTTTTAATTTCAACGCTGCTTCCATCGCTACATAGTAGTCTAAGTGACGACCGATGTAGAAAGCATTGCGAGTTTCTAATAAGCGCTCTTTGACTAAGTCTTGAACGGCTTGTTTGTCTGATAATACGCTCTCGATTGAAGCCGCAACGACACCTAAGTCGTGTTTCATGTCGAATGGAGCTTCTAAGCCTTTAGAAGCTCGTAATGCGTCTGCTAAAACGGCCATTACTGCGATTTGTGCAGTGTAAGCTTTTGTTGAAGCTACGGCGATTTCAGGACCTGCGTGTAATAGTAAAGTATAGCTTGCTTCACGAGAAAGAGTTGACCCTTTCACATTTGTGATTGTTAATGATGGGAAGTTTTGCTCGTTCACTTTTACTAACGCTTGACGGCTGTCCGCTGTTTCTCCACTTTGTGATAAGAAAATGAAGAATGGTTTTTGTGATAATAATGGTTGGTGGTATGCAAATTCGCTTGCTAAGTGAACTTCTACTGGGATTCCAGCAAGTTGTTCTAACAACGCTTTACCTACCCATCCTGCGTGGTAGCTAGTTCCGCAGGCAATCACGTAAATGCGGTCGCTTTCTAAAATGCTGTCTTGGATTTCTTTATCGACTTGTAATTGACCATTTTCGTCTTGATAGTTTTGGATGATTTTACGTAATACAACTGGTTGTTCATCCATTTCTTTCAACATGTAGTGAGGGTAAGCCCCTTTTTCTAAATCGTCTGCATCTAATTCTGCAACGAATGGTGCACGTTCTACTGGTTCGCCGTCGATTGTTTCGATTTCTACAGAGTCCGCAGTTAAAGTGATTAACTCTTCGTCTTTGATTTCGATGTAACGGTCTGTTTCAGCGATTGTTGCCATTGCGTCTGAACAGATTACGTTGAAACCTTCGCCAACCCCTACTAATAAAGGGCTCTTATGTTTTGCTGCATAAAGAACGCCTGGTTTTTCGCTATCTAATAAACCAAAAGCGAATGAGCCGCGGATTTCTTTCAACGCACGACGGAACGCTTCTTTCCCTGATAAGTTTTCTTTATTTGCAAAGTATTCTACTAAGTTTACGGCAACTTCTGTATCTGTTTGAGATTTGAAATCAACGTCACTTAAGAATTCTTTTTTCAATTCGTCATAGTTTTCAATTACGCCGTTGTGCACTAATGTGAAACGACCTGATTGTGATTGGTGAGGGTGAGCGTTGTTTTCTGTCGCTGGTCCGTGTGTTGCCCAACGAGTATGCCCAATCCCTGCAAATGCTGGAATTTCTTCATCCACTGCATCACGAAGATTTTGAATACGTCCAACACGTTTTACTAATTGTGTTGAGCCATCTTCGTCCATAATAAATAATCCTGCTGAGTCATATCCACGATACTCAAGCTTTTCTAATCCGTTTAATACTACTGTTTGGATTTTTCCGTGTCCAATACATCCTACGATTCCGCACATAATGTTTAACTCCTTTTATAAGAGGCTTCTTTAGACCTCTTTTTATTGTAATTTTTGATTATGTTTCTGGTGCTGTTTCAATTTTGTCATTTCCTTGCAAAAATGGTTTGTATGAAACTGTAGACTGCACTGCCTTGAGTCATCCGCCGAGTGTTTCGATAAACTCATTCCTCGTCACCTGTTTTCCAACAGGCCTGGCGCTATCCTTATTGCTTCCTTTCAAAGCTTTCATAAATTTTCAGAAACATGTACATCATAACCGATGACCACCCCAAAAACAACTAATTTTCCTTTTTCCTAACCTTTTCCAAACCAAAAAGTAACTCCACCCCTCCTCAAACCGCACCCTTATCACGTTTCTTGGCACCAATCCCATAAGTACCACTTCCCCAAACTTTCCGAACTCTTCATTATTAAAGCTTTGAAACTTTTGTGTCTTTCTCCCCCTGCACGAATGAAGTTGTTAGCCGTGAAAAGCACACATGATGTTCTTTTCCCTCCCTCTCAAAAAGAATCCCAGTTTGTCGTGAGTGGTGAAAAGCACACATGATGTTCTTTCGCTTTCTAGCTGAACTATTCACCTCATAAAATAAAGCTATTAAAAGGCGATTGGCAGTCCTTTCGGATCCCATAGTAGCAGTAATGGGAACACGCATTAAAACGAATAAGACGGAGTTAGGAATTTATTCCTTACTCCGTCTTTGAGGATTTAAAGGTGAGAGACTACAGGCTCGAGCCGGTGCCCCATTACAGCTACTATAGGAAACATCCGAAAGGATGAAAGCCAATAGCCGGTTAATAGCTATATTTCTTTTTATGAAATGGAATAGTTTGGAGCTTCTTTAGTGATCTGAACATCATGCGGATGGCTTTCTCTTAGTCCCGCACCACTCATACGCACAAACTGTGTATTCTCGCGAAGCTCTTCTAAATTATGCGCCCCAACATACCCCATACCAGAGCGCAACCCTCCAACCATTTGGAAGATAATATCCGCTGCAGAACCTTTGTAGGCTACACGCCCTTCGATTCCTTCTGGCACACGTTTGTTAGCTTCGTTTTTCGCTTGGAAGTAACG
>JABZYV010000042.1:0-14012 GCA_015264955.1 Streptococcus sp.
ATCAAATATTGAACAAATACAGGCTTGTCGAGGCCGTACTTGGCATTCATAATTTCTAGTTGCGCCTGTGTTAACTGTTCTTCATTGGCATATGGAGACCCAGGTAATAGTTTCATTAGAAAGAATGTAATTGTAGCAATCAGGAATAACGTTAGAAACATGTAAAATACACGTTTCCCGATATATTTTAAATAGTTTTTCAACTCTGCACCTCCATCGATATCTTAATTCTGTTTCATCATACTATCTAAAGAATTAAAGTTTCAACTAATTAGTATCAACCTAGCCGTTGCGCATTGCCAAAAGTTCTGCTACAGTGAAAAGAACGACACGAAAAGGAGGAAGCTGATGTCATTCGACTATAAAAAAATAGGACTCATTTCTGGAATCCTACTATTATTATGTATAGGCTATGTAACGCTGACGGGCCCCTTTAGCCTACTTGCCCTTAGCAACGCTCTTTTTATGTGCGCACTTGTTTGCTTAATGATTGGTATTTTTGCGTATTTAAGTCGCACCGACTTCTTCACTCTTTTTCTAAAGAGCTTTACTCCTAATAAGGAGCATAAGAAGCACACCCTCTTTACCGCATCATCGACAGTCCTCTTTTTAGAGGTAGCCGCACTTCTTGGAATTCTATCCATAATATTGGGAATCTTCCTATTATAAATTGAAAAGCCGTGTTCTCATTAGAGTTCACGGCTTCTTTTGATTATAATTCTGCAGCTTTTTTCTCTGCTTTTTCTTTTTCGATTTCCTCGCGTAATTCTGGAAGAATCTGCGTGAAATCCATACGAAGTTCTTGTCGCAATGATGGTTCCACTTTACGAACGAAGTGGAATGTCGATAAGCGTTCCATGACACTTTCGGCTTCATCTTTGGCAACATATAAATAGATGTATTTTAAGCGTTTCGAAATATAGTGAATATTCCCAAACTTCTTCAACTGTTTAATTGGTTTCAATGTATACAACCAAACAACGAGTGCTTGTCTTTCTTGTTGCTCCATTGTTTCTCCCTTCTACATAGCTTTTAATTCGATAATTTTTTCTTCTTCCTCTTCTGGAAGACCTTCTCTTGTTGGTGGTGGCGTTTGTTCGCGGCTTTCTTTATCGCGTCGGATAGCCCATAGTACTAGACCAATTCCGGCACTGGAAGCAAAGAAGCTCGATCCACCATAACTGATAAGCGGCAATGGTACCCCTGTTAAAGGCGCTACCCCAACGAGCGCTCCGATATTAATTCCTGATTGAATCAAGAATAAAATTGCCACACCGTAGCATAAGTATTTTCCAAAAAGATTACGACATTTATTTCCTTTATGGATAATCGCGATGATTAAGCCAAAAATCGCAAGAAGGAGAATAAAGATTGTAATAAATCCTAACTCTTCTCCGACAATCGCTAAAATAAAGTCCGTATGGGCTTCTGGTAGGAACCCCGTTTTTTGAACAGAATTCGATAACCCTGTTCCAATCCAACTACCTCTTGATAAACCAAGATACCCTTGAATTGATTGATAACCAGCACCTGCTGGATCACTCCATGGATTATGGAACGATGTAAAACGACTTAATTGGTACGCCTTTAATCCGAATTTCTCAAAAATCGAAGCGTCTAAATAAGTGAGGCTATATAGTCCAGCAAAGACTACGCCCCAAATCGCTAGTGCGCGGTTCGAGACACCGGTCATAAGGCCAAGTAGGACAGCAACTCCAGCAATAATAATGGACGTTCCTAAGTCCGGTTGAAGCATGACCATTCCGATGAAGAAAGCTGTAATTCCAGCAGGAATGAGATAGAATCTCCAATCGCGTTTACTACGTTCGTTCTTACTATAAATATAAGCCGATGTCCAAATCACAAATAGTTTTACTAATTCGGACGGTTGTAAGCTAAAGAGTTTTAAGTTAATCCAACTCTTCGCACCGTTTACACCGGTTGTAAATAATACAATCACGAGCAGGATAAAAATCACGCCTGCTACTCCCATCATGACTCTTTGATTCTTCAAGAATTTCTCAGGAAGAACAGAAATCCCTAGCGCCATCACAATTCCGATGACGATAAAGAGAAACTGCTTCACCATGAACGCTTCTGAATTTCCTTGATTGGCAAGAGCGTAATAACTACTTGCACTATAAATCATGACGAGTCCGAAAATTGAAAGTACCGAATACAACCCCATAATGAGCGGGTCCACATTGAGAAGGTGCTTCATTTTTTCATGAAAGTTTAACACGTCAAGCCTCCTCTAATTTTGGCGCGACTCTTCGTACACTTGCGTATACATGTCGTTTAATGCGTATTCTAAATCAGCCATAATTTTATGGCCTTCGTTCGCGTGAATTAATCCAAGTGAAACTGCGAAATCCACTTGTTTCGATAAACCGAATAATTGTGTATCGATAATTTCTTCGAATGCCGGGCATTTTGCCAAGCAAAGATGTGTTTTTTGTTTTGAAATGAGTTGATAAATTTGGTTGGCATTTTCTGTCAACTGAACTAAAGCAGGATTTTGAGTCATCTCACACTCCCCTTTCTATATTCCATGCTCAAAGCATATACTCTTTTAGTATACTTGCATCCACAAAAAAATACCACTAATGCAAGTGGAATTTACTGAAAATTTAGAGTTCGCTGTGATGCTCTTTATAAAAGAAATGATTCCGCCTTTCCTAACGGATATCTTCATAATCACTGTAACGTTGCACCGGTTCGAGCCCCTAGGTCTCTCACCTTTAAAGCCTCAAAGGAGGTGTACGGAATGAATTCCTACACCTCCTAATTCGTTTTAATGCGTATCACGTTACTGTGATTATAGAATCCGTTAGTCTTTGCGGAATCATCTTTATGCAGCCACTTATTTTCTACTTTCCACTTAGTTAGTAGTTTTTTGTGTGCACGTAACTAAAAGAGAATGCTACATTTCAACTAGCAAAGCTGTGCACGCACTCAATTCTCTTTATGGTTGAACAGAAAATCTAATACGGAGTTCTTACTAGGAACTGCAATACGGTCTCGCCTTCCACTAAGGCATCTCTATGATGGCACAAAAAAAGCTATTACGGAGTTCTGCACGGAATCTATAGTAGCAACAATAGCGAGTGTCATCGATGCGAATTAGTGACTCTGGAAATTTATTTCCTAGAGTCACTTTGAGGCTCGATAGGTGATGAGACGCAAGGCTCACACCGGTACAGCTATTGTCGCTACTATAAAGAGTTCCTGCAGAACGCAGTAATAGCGATTCTTCATTTTTATTTATTTTCCGGTCCAATCATAGAGAGGCCGACACGACCTTTCTTAAGGTCAAGCTCCGTCACCCAAACCGTTACGATATCCCCAACAGCAACGACATCACTTGGATGTTTTACGAAGCCTTTTTTCAATTTCGAAATATGCACGAGGCCGTCTTGTTTCACACCGATATCAACGAATGCACCGAAGTCCACTACATTACGAACGGTTCCTTCGAGTTCCATTCCTACTTGCAAGTCTTCCATCTTCAAGACATCGCTACGTAAGATTGGTCCTGCGACTTCTTCACGTGGGTCACGTCCTGGTTTCAACAATCCATCCAGCACTAATTCCAGCGTTTCTTGTCCGATGCCAAATTCTTCTTTCAACTCTTTCGTATTCAGTCCTTTAAGGGCTTCTTCCAACTCTGGCGAACCAAGCGCTAATTTTTCAGCATTGGCTTTTTTTAAAATGGCTTTAGCGACATCATAAGACTCTGGGTGAATGTCGGTACCGTCAAATGGGTTCGTTCCATCAATGATTCGTAAGAACCCAACAGCTTGCTCGTAAGCTTTTGGCCCTAAGCGAGGTACTTTCTTCAATTGCGTACGGTTTGTGAACTTACCGTTTTCGTCACGGAAAGCGACCACGTTGGCTGCTGTTGTTTTCGTTAATCCGGCAATGTGCTCCAAGAGAGCGGCACTCGCCGTATTCACGTTGACCCCAACCTTGTTCACGGCTGTTTCAACAACAAAGTCTAGCTGCTCATCTAATTGTTTTTCTGGCACATCGTGTTGATATTGTCCAACCCCAACGGCTTTTGGATCGATTTTAACCAATTCGGCTAATGGGTCTTGCAAGCGACGAGCGATGCTGACTGCGGAACGCTCTTCAACTTGGTAATCTGGAAATTCAAGGCGTGCGATATCGCTGGCAGAATACACAGAGGCCCCTGCTTCGCTGACGATAGTATAAACCACCTTACGAGGGATTTGTCGTAATTGTTCCGCCACAAATTGTTCAGACTCACGGCTAGCCGTTCCGTTTCCAATCGCCACAAGTGTCACTCCGTATTGTTCCACGATGCGACGGAATTGTCCGCCTGCTTGAGCACGTTTAGCTTCTGAGGCTCCTACGTGAGGATAAATCACAGACTTACCAAGCACTTTTCCTGTTTCATCGATTACCGCTAATTTACAACCTGTACGGTATGCTGGGTCGAGCCCCAAGATGACTTGGCCTTTCATTGGCGCTTGTAATAATAAGTTCTTCAAGTTTTCCCCGAAAATCGCAATCGCTTGCGTTTGCGCCTTTTCACTTAATTCATTACGGATTTCGCGTTCGATGGCTGGTCCGATGAATCGTTTGTAGCTTTCTTCAATCGCGCCTTCGACAATCGGTGCAGATGGTGAAGAAGGATTTTTGATTTTCTCTTCTTTAATCTTTGTAAGAGGGTTCGTCACGTCGACTTCAATCGTCACACGCACTACGTCTTCTTTTTCTGCACGGTTTAAGGCAAGCACGCGGTGAGGAACGATGGATTTCACTGGCTCTTCGTAGTCATAGTACATTTCGTAGACTTTCTTCTCGTCGAGCTCTTCTTTCTTCACAACAGACTTCACGATACCATTCTTTTGCGTAAATTGACGCAATTGTTTACGGTATTTTGCTTCATCGGAAATCCATTCAGCGATAATTTCTACAGCGCCGTTAATGGCATCTTCGACCGTTAGAATCTCTTTTTCTTCATTAATAAAAGTGGCCGCTTTTTCCTCTACAGAATCCTTCGTCGTCATGAGTAACCATAATGCAAACGGCTCTAGTCCTGCTTCTTTGGCAATCGTTGCCTTCGTGCGACGTTTTTGTTTATACGGACGATAAATATCTTCTAATGCCGTTAAGGTGGTCGCCTTGCTTAATGCAGCCGTAATCTCTGGTGTGAGTTTGCCTTGTTCGTCAATGAGACGGCTAATTTCTTCTTTTCGTTTTTCGAAATTTTCCAAATAACGTTGGCGCTCTTCGATTTCACGAATTTGCACCTCATCTAACGAACCGGTTTGGTCTTTACGATAACGCGCAATAAACGGTACTGTATTCCCATCTTGTAAGAGACCTAATACCGTATCGATTTGTTTTGGTTTATATTGAGTGAGTTCTGCCTTCACAAGCGCTACGGAACGCTCGTAAGCAGTGATTTCAGTTGTTTGTTCTGTCATAGTCAACTCCCTTTCTGTCTCCTCTATCCTATCATGAAATAAAAGGAAAAGCACCTAAGCAAAAATACCTAGGTGCCCTATTACGGCTAAAGTTCAATATCAGCTGATTTTACTCTTATAGAAGAGCTAAGATAATGAAGTTAAGGATGAATAATCCCGTAGCTACCCATAAAATTGGGTGAATGTCTTTTGCTTTACCAGTAATCACTTTCACTAAGCAGTAGAAGATGAATCCTGCTGCGATACCGTAAGAGATACTGTAGCAAAGTGCCATGAAGATGCCGGCAAAGAATGCTGGAATCGCTTCGTCCAATTCGTCCCATTTCACATCAGCGAATGAAGAAAGCATCATCACCCCAACGATAATTAAGGCCGGTGCTGTCGCTTCTGCAGGAACGATTCCCACGAATGGTGCTAATAATGTTGATACTAGGAAGAGTCCTGCTGTAACGACTGCTGTTAAACCAGTACGTCCACCCGCACCGATTCCGGCTGCACTTTCCACATAGGTTGTAGTGTTTGAAGTACCGAAAATTGCCCCGATAGAAGTACCAATCGCATCTGCGAATAAGGCTTTGTCCATCTTAGAAGAGAAACCAGATCCGTTTTCAAGTTGACGCTCGTCTTCTTCTGAGAAGATTCCTGTTTTACGACCTGTACCGATGAAGGTTCCAAGTGTATCAAATGTATCCGATAAGCTGAATGCAAAAATCGTCATTAAAACTAAAGGTAAGCGCGATGGATCAGAGAAGAGTTTCACGATTCCTTCAGAACCAAAAGCGGCCATGAATGTTGTGCCTAAGTCATTGAACGCTGCTCCAAGAGAGTTACTTTCAAAGCTTACTTTTGATAAATCGACAACGCCCATTGGAATCGCTAAAAGTGTTGTTAAAACAATCCCAAGCAAGATAGCTCCACGAACTTTTTTCAATAATAAGACTACAGTGATGATTAACCCAATCACTGCAAGAAGTGCGCCTGGAGACGTGAAGTTTACTAGAGATGGAACGATTCCACCATTTGAATTCACGCTGAACACGCCGCCTTTATACGCTTCTGTAGCGACATTATACGCAGCACCATTGACTTGAGTGATCGTTTTTGAATCAGAAAGGAATTCTAATAAGTTGGCATTTTTTAAACCGATATATGCGATGAAAATCCCAATCCCGCCCCCGATAGCATGTTGCATACTGACCGGAATGGCTTTAATAATCATCTTACGAACTTTTGTTACAGTAATAAAAATATTGAATAAACCACAAATGAATACCATTGCTAATGCTTCTTGCCAAGTGAATCCAAGGCCGAATACAACAGTAAATGTAAAGAACGCGTTTAACCCCATCCCTGGTGCTAATGCGTAAGGAACGTTTGCGAAAAGACCCATCACTAATGTGCTGACAACTGTTGCAATAATCGTTGATAAGAAGACTGCTTGGAATGGCATCCCTGTTTTACTTAGAATGTTCGGATTGACAAAAATGATATATGACATCGCGAAGAATGTCGTTAACCCAGCCAAAAACTCCGTTGAAACGTTCGTGCCGTTCTCTTTCAGTTTAAAAAACTTATCCATTGAAATGATAACTCCTTTTTATTGGTTTATTTGACGACTTAAGTATACTAGAACTATTTTTGTTTTACAATAAAAATACGTACGTTTCAGTTTGTTGCGTTTGCTTTTGTTCGTTTTATTTAATTTTATTTTATTTCAAGATTGTCAGACGAGCAATCCTGTTTCTAAACACGAATATTAGCAACAAAAAAGAAGTGACGTTCGCCACTCCTTTTTCTTTTAGTTATTCTTGTATTATTTTGATTCCTTTACGATCTTTTTCCACCGGTGTCATAAAGTCATGATAATCCCCAGGTTCATCCTCTTCTAGCCCTGCTTCTGAGAGCCCTACATAATAAGAACCTTTGATTTCTCCTGCATTTGAAGCAAAGAATCCTTCTCTCAAATTTTTTTGAACTCTTACATTCAGATACTCCATCGACTCTTTAGCAAGTTCTTGCACCTCAAAACTTACAATCAACTGTGTTTTATTTTTGTTATACTTGTCTTCGTCGTATTTCCCAAAGGAGTAGCTGACTGGCGAAGGCTTTGGGCTTTCGTATTCTGCGAAATCTACAGCATTGAATTGTTCTCGTAACTCTTTAATTTTTTCATCTATCTTTCTCAATTTTTCTCGGACTTCCTTAGAATTTCCCTCCTGCCATACTTTAATACTTTCCTTTCTCAGTGCCTCTAATTGAACTTCTAACTTTTCTCGAAGTTGTTGTTTATGGCGATAGAAATTTCGTTCAAATTGTTTTTGGGCTAGTTCTAAAATTTGTTTTTCATTCTTCCCTCCTAAATCCCCGAGGTCCAAATCCAATCCTGTATAGGCAAGCACGTTTCCTTTTCCATCAAAATGATAGACCGCCGTCACCGTGTTATGTGGATCTAACTCTGTTTTCTCTCCGTGATGCACATCCATCCAAATCCTATCTGACTGCAATGCATATGGTAGAGGGATTTTTTCCTTTTTTCCGCATGCTGCAAGCATAACAGCTACTACCGACAACAACGCTAGTTTTATCCATGTCTTCATCATTCTTCCTCCAACGTTCGAACTTTCACTTTCATTATACTACACGCAATCAGAATCTGCTCCTATTCCAAACAAAAACGCCAGAGCACCATTGTACTCTGACGTCTAAAGGGATTATTTATCTGAATTCCACACTGGGAAGTATTGTCCTGGTGCGACTTCATCCATTTTTTTCGCTACATCGTCTGTTTGATATAATTCAACGATTTTTTTGTATGTTGGATTTTCAGCATCTGCTGCTTTAACAACGATGATGTTGTAACGATCTTTAGGAATTGTATCTAAGTGGTTTGCATCTGAGAAGATGTTGTCTTCGATTTTCAAACCAGCGTCTTGTGCCATTGAACCATTGATTGAAGCTGCATCAACGTCTTGTAATAAACGTGGAGCTTGTGCTGATTCTGCTTCGATGATTTCTAAGTTACGTGGGTTGCTTGTGATGTCTGCTAATGAAGCTTTTGTTCCAACGCCATCTTTTAATGTGATTAAACCTTCTGTTTGTAAGGCAACTAATGCACGACCTTGGATTGCTACTTCTTTAGGAACTAACACTTTTGCTTTCTCTGGTAAATCTTTTAATGATTTATATTTTGTTGAGAAATAATATAATGGCGTGATAAATGTTGTACCGATTTCTTTTAAATCAGTTCCTTTATCTTTGTTCCATTGTGCTAAATACGCACGGTGTTGGAACGCGTTCATTTGAACTGAACCTTCTTCAAGAGCTGTATTTGGTAATACGTAGTCGTTCATTTCTACAACTTCGATATTGATGTTTTCTTTTTTCGCTTTTTCAGCTACGTAATCCCAGATTTCGTGTGCTGCGCTACCTACAACGGCTACTTTTACTGTTTGCGCTGGAGCTTCAGTTGCTTTAGAAGCCTCGCTAGATTGTTGTGAACTTTGGTTTCCGCACGCTGCTAATGTGATTGCTGCAACGGCTGTTAATAATAAGTGTTTAATTTTCATTTTGTTTTTCCTCCGATTTTAAAAATTGTTGTGTTGGTTGTGAATTGATTTGAAACATTCCTCCTTAAACTGTCGAACACAATAAAAAAATCCTTTGCCCAAAAAGGACAAAGGACGATCATTTCAAAAATACCGTGTTACCACCTTTATTCGTTTATCCATCACTAGATAAACCTCACCCGATTCCACGTCGATGCGTTGAAATCGTACCGCTATAACGGGCGCCCCGTACTTCCCTTACAACTGCTCAGAAAGTCCGCTCAATGGCCATCTTCCTCATTTCGTCACTACTTAGTTCCACCAACCCTAAGCTCTCTACTCAGTGCTCCGATGAGTACTCTCCATCTCTATGCGTTATGGGTTCCATTATACGCCCATTCTTTTCGATGTCAACAAAACTCTTCCATTTATAGACATTTGTTTTTGAAACAGAAACAAAACACCTAAACTGACTCTAGAATAAAGAAAACCTCCACACGAAAGTTCGTGCAGAGGTTAAAACAGTCTTATTTAGCTGCTGTTGTTGTTGTTTCTGAATCCGCTGCTTTTAAGAAATTCTTCAAAGCGTTTTGTAAGCTTTCATCTGTGATTTTCACGTCAGCAGCTTTCACTAAATCTACCATTGTTTGGTGTAAGTATGCTGAATCTTTCAATTTCGCATCTAACATTTCTTTTTCCATTTGTTCTTTCATTTCATCAAATGGTTTCTTCTCTTCTTTAGATACTAACTTAATGATGTGGTATCCAAATTGAGTTTGAACTGGAGTTTCAGTGATATCTCCAACGTTCTTCAAGTCGTAAGCTGCTGTAGAGAATTCAGTTACCATGTCTGAACGTTTGAATGGTCCAATTTGACCACCTTTTGCAGCAGTACCAGTATCTGCAGAGTTTGCTTTAGCTAATTCCGCAAAGTCAGCACCATCTTTTAATTGTTGGATTAATTCTTCTGCTTTTGTTTTAGCAGCTGCTTTTTCTTCGTCAGATGCATCAGATTTAGCAGCAATTAAGATATGTTGAACTGTAATTTGTGGTTCCCACGCATCATAGTACGCTTTGATATCTTCTTCTGAGAAGTTCGCAGCTTTCTTAACAGCTTCTGTCATTAATTTGTTTAAGTAAAGTGTTTGACGGTATGCATCTACAGAAGTAATTCCGCTTTGTTGTAAAGCCGCTAATAAACCAGGTTCGCCACCGTATTGAGCTACTAATTTAGCCACTTCTTCATCTGCAGCAGTTTTAAGAGCTTTTGCATCCTCAATAGATCCTTCTAATACTTTCGTTAATACTAAACGTTGTAATGTTTGTTCCCCAACAGAATCTTTCATTGCTGTCACAAATTCATCTTTTGTAACGTTACCGTATTTAGTAGTTGCAACGTTTTCTGCTGAATTATTTGAGCAAGCCGCTAATGCTAAAGTTGATGCAAGCGCTAATGCTCCTACGAATTTTTTCTTCATAAAATTCCCTCTCCAATCGGTTTTCTTTTTAATCGATGTTATTAATATACCACAGTTTTAAGCACTTGCCTATTTTTCTAGCATTCTCTTACCTTTTCTTAACTTTCTGAAAACAAAAAAAGAGCCAGGACGAATGCCTGACTCTTCGTTAAGTTAAGTTTAGTTCAAAAAATAGTGTGATTATTGTAATACACGAATTGTGATTGTACGACGTCCGAAGTTGTAAACATCATTCAAGTTTACTAAGTGAACATCAATTCTATTTCCGTAAATAGCGCCACCTGTATCTGCAGCACGGAAAATACCATATCCTGGAATTTCAACATATGATCCTAATGGAATAACGCTTGGGTCAACCGCGATCACGTTTGGTTCGCTAACAAGGTTTGTTCCATCAGCTGTATAGTTTGATAAACCAGCTTCGTTATATGAGTAAGCTGTTGCTTCAACTGTTAAGTAGTAACCACCTTGGTTTGAAGAAGCTGCAGCAGCTTGAGTTGTTTGAGTTGCCTCTGTTGCTTGAGCAGCTTGAGTAGTTTCTGCTGCTTGTGTAGTTTCTGCTGCTTGTGTTGTCGCTTCAGTTGTTTCTACTTCTTTCACTTCGTTGTTGTTTTGAACACGGTATGAGTGTTGTTCTGTTCCGTTATCAACGGTTACTTCTTTTTGGTCCGCTGAGAAACGTAACACTGTACCTGGGTAAATAAGGTTTGCATCTTGAATTTCGTTCACTTGAACTAATGTATCTAATGATGCACCAGTTGCTTCAGAAATTACTGATAATGTATCTCCCCATTTAATTGTGTACTCTTGTACACCTTTATCGTCTGTTTTAACATCTTGTTTTACTTGTTCTACAGTACGTGCTGTCCATTCTACTTCGTTGGCACTTGCTGTAGTTGCTGAAAATCCTGCAAAACTAAATAAAGCAAGTGATGCTGTCACCATCATGAATTGTTTCTTGATTGGTTTCATATTTTCCTTTCCGATTTCCGACTTTTTCTAAAGTCAAAAACCTCGTTCGCTTGGATTTTTTGGGTTGCGAACTTATTTGATGCTAATTATTTTAGCACAGGAAAAACTCAAAATGTTGATTTTATGCGGTTTGTTAAGGTCACTTAATTTTTTTGACTTTTTCTGATGTTATTATTACAAACACATGACAAGAACATATGTTTCTGTAACAGTCGAAACCATTCTGTAACACGTTCGTAGAATTTTCTTAGATTCTCAGTCATACTTTCTTCATTTATTACACTGTTTTTTGTTCCTTTTTGAGGTGAAAACCTATCAAATCGCCCTTTTTTCGACATTTTATCCATCAAAAAAGACCTCCCTATTCATCCATAGGAAGGTACTGAACATTCGTTAAGCTGTTCGATTTAATTCACTCATTTGAATCGTTTGATCGATATTTTCTTTCAATGCTTCAGGAAGATGGTGTGTTACCCATAGAACGGTCACGCTCTTATCTTCTAAGATTGGCTTCAACACCTCAATGGTTGTCTTTTCATCTAAGTTGGAGCTGACTTCATCGAGCAAGAAGACTTTTGGTTGTTTCATCAATCCACGTGCAAAAGCAATTCGTTGCAACTGCCCGCCGGATAGATTTGAATCACCATCGCCTAAAACTGTATCTAATCCCTGCGGCAAGTTTCTTACGATAGAAGCAAGTCCCACTTTTTCTAAAGACTCCCAAACCTCTTCATCCGTATACGCTTCAGTGAGCGTTACGTTTTCGCGAATGGTTGTCGTGAAGATATGTGGTTTTTGAGCGATATAGACCATTTGACGATATAACTCATTATAGGATTGTTTCTTCACATCGACTCCAGCAAGCTTCACTTCGCCTAAATACTCCGTTAATTTAGCAGCGATAATATTTAACAGCGTTGATTTCCCTGTTCCACTTTCGCCAGTAATCGCGTATTTTTGTCCTTCATTAAAACCAAGAAACACATGATTTAAAATCACTTTTTCTCCGTAGTTAAACGAAACATCACTCACTTCAATAAGAGTATGTGGTTCCTCTTCTGGCGCTTCCTCTACAAGAGCTGCTGGTTCTAATTGCTCATATTTGTTAAATAATGAGTCAGCACTTTTAATCGAACCAATCTTTTGACTAATATTTCCGAGCACGTTGAAGATGGTGCTACTTAGTGCCATTGCTGCTAGAATACTCCCGATACTCACTTCGCCAATATAAGCCAAGTATCCCGTTAGGATGAATACTGAAATTTGGCTAAAAACATTCCCGATACCGCCACTAACGGCAACTTTGGCCATCGATTTACTAAAATCGCGATGCGTATCTCCTACTTCAACCGATTTTTCATGAATTTTTTCTTTTAAATAGGCTAGCTTACGAAAAACAAATAGGGTATCATATCCGCTCAATAAATCCGAAATGGATTTTGCGAATTTTTCATTGGCTTCTGACACTTTGATGGTTTTTTCTGTCAGTTCTGCTGAGAACAAAGCCGGCAACACGGCCATGATGACAATACAGATAGCCGCTAGTAAGACGATAGACCAATGATACATAAACAATGCTACCGCAGAAATGACCGCAGAAATAATTCCTCCAATGACTTCAAAGGTTGGATTCATCGCATTCCCTTTAATCTGCTCCAAGTCACTTGTAAACCACGAGATATACGTTTGACTATTCTTTTCATAAAAGCGACCATAAGACGTCGCTTCAATAGAATGACTAATACGGTCCCTTAACCATGTTGCTACCTTTTGATTAAAGTAGGCTTGATAGCGAATCAACATATATGTAAACAATAGATAAAATGCAAAAATAACAACTAAACAAATAGCCTTATAAAAGAAATTATGAATATCCATGTTCACTAAAGTATCTAAAGTCTGCGCATTCACGATACTGGATACAAGCTCCGCCCCTGCAATGAGGGTGAGCAACGTAATCATGATGAACACTTCTTTTTTAAATTTCTGAAAAACAACCTTCATATATACTCGCTCCACTTCAAAATCTGACTATGCTCATAGTGTACCATTGTCTTAATCCAATGTATATAGGACTTTTGGCGGAAAACAAAAGAACTTTCCTTTTTTGCACAAAAAAACCACACCTCTATTCTGGGACTGACCCCAAAAAGTGAGAATTTAATAAAAACACCCTAGGGCTACCGTCTCCGGTATTCAACCAGAGACAGGTAGTCCAATTTTTGTTGGATTCTATTTTCATTATAATATTTGATGTAATTTTCTACAATTTGAATTACAATAGAAGATGAAGTTATTACTTCATCTTTTATGTAGAAAGCTTCGCACTTTAGCGAAGAATGGAAGCTTTCGATTGGCGCATTATCTGCGGGAGTCCCCTTACGGGACATACTGCGGATAATGCCTTTTTCTTTACATAGATTGTAGTATTCAGCGGAAGTATAAACGCTGCCTTGATCACTATGTAGTAGAACATCCTTAGGTAAGTCAATTTGATTTAATGTATCCAATACAAACTTAGTATCTTGTTTAGGACCAATTGTATAAGCAAGTATTTCTCC